>NZ_JAVCVL010000178.1:0-5668 GCF_032917815.1 Clavibacter sp. MX14-G9D
CGAACGACGAGTGCGCGCTGTTCCTCGTGGACCACAGCCGCCCCGGCACCGCGAGGTGGTGCTCCATGGCGACGTGCGGCAACCGGATGAAGGCCCGCGCGCACGCGCGCCGGTCGCGCTGACCGCGGCCCCGCGTCGCCCCCTCCCGCCGTCCGCCTGCCCGACGCGGGGCGCCTGTGCCCCCGCCCGGAGGAGCGCGTCAGTCGATGACGGGCCGGCCTCCGACCCCGTCCCGCGGAGCCTCGGCCTCGGGCCCCCGCACCGCGCGCGGCCTCAGCTCGCTCACGACCGTGCCCGCGACGATGAGCGCCGCTCCGAGGATCGCGAGCGCCGGCAGCCGCTCCCCCGCTACCCGCCCGACGACCCCGGCCCACACCGGCTCGCCCGCGTAGATGATCGTCGCGCGCGTGGGCGAGACGGAGCGCTGGGCCCAGTTCATCGTGAGCTGGATGAGGCAGCTGCTCGCCCCGAGCGCCACCGCCGCGGCGAGCCACAGCCACGAGAACGCGGGGAACGCCTCGCCGACCAGGGGCATGCACGCGAGCGCGAGCGCCCCGGCGACGAGGAGCTGCACCACGGTCACCCGGCCGACGTCCACGCGCCCGGCGAACAGCCCGATGAGGAGGATCTCGGCGGCGATCGGGAGCGTGCTCACGAGGGTCGCCAGCTCCCCCGCGCCGAGCGACGCACCCTCCTGGGGACCGGCGACGAGCAGCAGCCCGACGAAGGCGAGCCCCACGCCCACGAGGGCGAGCGCGCTCGGCCGCCTCCGGAACGCGGCCCACTGCAGGAGCGGCACCAGCGGCACGTAGAGCGCGGTTATGAAGGCGGACGCGCTGCTCGAGATCGTCTGCAGGCCGTAGGTCTGGAGTCCGTAGCCGAGGAAGATCATCACGCCGATCGCCGACCCGGCCGCCAGGTCCAGCCGCCGCATGCCGCGCAGGGCCCGGCGGAAGAGGACCGCGCTGATCAGGCCCGCCGCGAGGAAGCGGAGCCCGACGAAGGACAGCGGCCCGCTGTGCTCCATCGCGAGGTGCACCACGAGGAACGTGCCGCCCCAGATCGCGGTGATGCCGATGAGCGCCCACTCGGGGCGGGACGGCCGGACGGCATGGAGCGACGGCGTGCGCATGGGGCGGAGCGCGCCGGGTCAGCCGGTGATGATGCGGGCGCCGTGCACGGGTCCCGTGGCCCGGATGACCGTGAGGCGGGCGGCGCTCAGCGCGATCTGCAGCTCGAGCGCGCTGTCGAGGTCGGCCGCGAGGAAGGCGACGGTGGGACCGGATCCGGAGACGATGCCCGCGAGCGCGCCGTTCTCCTCGCCGAGCTGCAGCACCTCGCCGAGCCCGGGCGCCAGGTGCAGGGCGGGCGCCTGGAGGTCGTTGTGGAGGACCTCGGCGAGCATGTGCGGATCCCCCGCCCGGAGCGCCTGCAGCACCCCGGAGTCGACCTGCGGGATCTGCTGCGCCGGGAAGATGTCCTGCGCGTGCCGCTCGCGGTGCTTGTCGAGCTCGCCGTACACGTCGGGCGTGGAGACGCCGAACTCGGCGATGGCGAGCACCCACTGGAAGGTGCCCTTGGCGAGGGCGGGGCTCAGCCGGTCGCCGCGGCCCGTGCCGATGGCGGTGCCGCCCGCGAGCGCGAACGGCACGTCGGCGCCGAGCTCCGCGCCGAGGGCGAGCAGCTGGTCGCGGGTGCGCTCGGTGCCCCAGAGGGCGTCGCAGGCGAGGAGGGTGGCCGCGGCGTCCGCGGACCCGCCGCCCATGCCGCCCGCGATGGGCACGTCCTTCTCGATGCGCAGGTGGACGCCCCCGCGGTAGCCGGTGCTGCGCGCGAGGAGGCGGGCGGCGCGGATGGCGAGGTTGTCGGCGCCGACGGTGAGGTGCGACGTGTCGATGGATCCGCCGAACTCGACGGAGAAGCCGTCGGACCGGGTGGCGTACACGTCCTCGTACAGGCTCACGGCCTGGTACGCGGTGGCGACGTCGTGGTACCCGTCCTCCTGGAGGGCGCCCACCGTCAGCGAGACGTTGATCTTGCCCGGGGCCCGCGCGTGCACCACGTCGGAGGTGGTGGCCGCGGAGGTCATGTGCTCCAACCTAGCGGAGGCTGGGAGCCGGTCCGTCACCGTCGCGATCGGCCCAGGCGCGGGCCACGCGGAGGTAGTCGTGGACGCTCAGCTCCTCGCCCCGCGAAGTGGGGGCCACCCCTCCGTCGACGAGCAGCGCGGACGCCGCCTCGCTGCCGCCGAGCAGCTCCGCGAGGGCCTGACGGAGCATCTTGCGCCGCTGCTGGAAGGCCGCGTCGACGATCCGGAAGGTGCGCCGCCGCAGCTCCTCCGCGGCGAACGGCTCCGCGTGCCGCTCGAACGCGACGAGCACGGAGTCGACGTTGGGCACGGGCCAGAACACCTGCCGGCTGACGTTGCCGGCCGTGCGCCAGGCGCCGTACCAGGCGGCCTTGACGCTCGGGGACCCGTAGACCTTCGAGCCGGGTGCCGCGGCGATGCGGTGCCCGACCTCGGCCTGCACCATCACCACGCCCGTGCGGATCGACGGGAAGTGCTCGAGCAGGTGCAGGAGCACGGGGACGGAGACGTTGTACGGGAGGTTCGCGACGAGCGCGGTGGGGTCGCCGGGCAGCTCCGCGACGCGCAGCGCGTCCTCGTGCACGACCGTGAGGCGCGCCTCCGGCTGGTACAGGCTCACGGTGAGGGGCAGCTGCTCCGCCAGGCGGCCGTCGATCTCGACCGCGACGACGCTCGCGCCGGTCTCGAGGAGGCCGAGCGTGAGGGATCCGAGGCCGGGCCCGACCTCCACCACGTGGGTGCCGGGCTCGACGCCCGCGACCCGCACGATGCGGCGCACGGTGTTCGCGTCGATGACGAAGTTCTGCCCGAGCTTCTTGGTGGGCGCGACGCCGAGGAGCTCGGCGAGGTCCCGGATCTCGGCCGGCCCGAGGAGCGTGGCGCCGGCGGCCGCGGGCGTGGCGGGCAGTGCCGCGCCGGGGCCCGCGTCGTCGCTCACGCGCGGCCCGCCGGGTCGATCTCGGCGGGGTCCTTCGCCGGCGACGTGACGGGCTCGTCGTCCCAGCGGCCGTAGACGAGCTCGGTGTTGGAGGAGATCTGCGCGGCGAGCATCGACACGTCGGTGCCGAGGTGCGCGGCCATCGCCCGCAGCGTGTGCGGGATGAGGTACGGCGCGTTCGGGCGGCCGCGGAACGGCACGGGCGTGAGGAACGGCGCGTCGGTCTCCACGAGCAGCAGCGAGCGGGGCGCGAAGGCCAGCGCCTCGCGCAGGTCCACTGCGTTCTTGAAGGTGACGGTGCCGGAGAACGACATGTACCAGCCGTTCTCGGCGCAGATCCGGGCGAGGTCCTCGTCGCCGGAGAAGCAGTGGAACACGGTGCGCTCGGGTGCGCCGACGCGCAGCAGCGTCTCGACGACCTCGTCGTGCGCGTCGCGGTCGTGGATCTGCAGGGCGATGCCGCGCTGCTTGGCGATCTCGATGTGCGCCTCGAAGGAGCGCATCTGGGCGGCGCGACCCTCCTCGCCCGTGCGGAAGAAGTCGAGCCCGGTCTCGCCCACGGCGCGCACGCGCGGTCGGCCGGCCAGCTCGTGGATCTCGGCCAGCGCGTCGTCGAGGGTGCCCGCCTCGTCGTACGCGGGCGCCTCGTTGGGGTGGATGGCGACGGCCGCGAGCATGCGCGGCTCGTGGGCCGCGGTCTCCGCCGACCAGCGGGAGGTCTCCAGGTCGCCGCCGACCTGGATCACCCCGCGGACGCCGACCGAGCTCGCCCGGTCGAGGTGCTCCGTGAAGTCGATGGGCGACTCGCCGTCCGCGATCTCGAGGTGCGTGTGGTTGTCGTAGACCGGGACCGTGAGCGCCTCGGGCAGCGGCGGATACGTGAGGTCGCGCGTCTGGCCGTGGACCGCGGTGGTGTCGCGCTGGCGCACGTAGTTCGAATCGGACATCCCGCCCACTCTACCGAGGGGCGGGTGCCGCACCCCGTGGGGCGCGGCCTCCCCGGTCACGCCGTGGGGGTGACCGGCTCCTGCTCGATGCGCGGGAAGAGCGGGGCCTCGAGCGGCGTGACGACGCCGGAGCCGGTCCACTCGTCGGCGAGGTCGATGCGCTGCTGGCCCACCGTGCCGTCGCCGCCGAGCGCCGTCCAGAGCTTCGCGGTGGCGCCGGGCAGCACGGGCGCGAGGAGCACGGCGAGCGTGCCGAGCCCGCGGACCGCGGTGTGCAGGACGGTCTCGAGGCGCGCGCGGTCCTCGTCCCTCTTGGCGAGCGCCCACGGCTCCTGGCTCGTGATGTAGCCGTTGAGCTCGTCGACCAGGGTCCACACGGCGGCGAGCGCCTCGTGGATGGCGAGCCGCTCGATGGCGTCGTCGGCCGTGGACGCGGCGGCGCGCGCGACGGACAGCACGCGCTCGTCGGCCTCGGTGAGCTCGTGCGCCTCGGGGACGCGGCCGTCGAAGTAGCGGCCGACCATGGCGATCACGCGGGAGGAGAGGTTGCCGAAGCCGTTGGCGAGCTCGGCCTGGTAGCGGGCGCTGAGGTCCTCCCAGCTGAACGAGCCGTCCTGGCCGAAGGCGAAGGCGCGCATGAAGTAGTAGCGGAACGCGTCGATGCCGAAGGTGTCGGTGATGGTCTGCGGGACGATGCCGGTGAGCTTCGACTTCGACATCTTCTCGCCGCCGACGAGCAGCCAGCCGTGGCCGAAGACGCGCCGCGGGGGCTCCTCCCCGAGGGCCATGAGCATGGCCGGCCAGATGACCGCGTGGAACCGGAGGATGTCCTTGCCGACCAGGTGGGTGGCGGGCCAGCGGCGCTGGAACCGCTCGTCGTCGACGCCGTAGCCGATGGCGGTGACGTAGTTCATGAGCGCCTCGAACCACACGTACACGACGTGGCTCTCGTCCCACGGGATGGGGATGCCCCAGTCGAAGCTGGAGCGGGAGATGGAGAGGTCCTCAAGGCCCCGGCGCACGAACGACAGGATCTCGTTGCGGGCGCTCTCGGGCTGGATGAAGTCGGGCCGCTCCTCGTAGAACGCGAGGAGCCGCTCGCCGAAGTCGCTCATGCGGAAGAAGTAGTTCTTCTCCTCCAGCAGCTCGACCGGCTTGGAGTGGATGGCGCAGACGAGCTGCCCCTCGAACGGACCGGTGCCCTCGAGGAGGTCGGAGGGCTGCTTGTACTCCTCGCAGCCGACGCAGTAGTAGCCCTTGTACTCGCCCGTGTAGATGAACCCGGCGTCGTGGAGGCGCTGCAGGAAGATCGTGACGGACTCCTCGTGGCGGGCGTCCGTGGTGCGGATGAAGTCGTCGTTGGAGATGTCCACGGCCTCGAGCAGCGGCTGCCAGCTCTCGGTGACGAGGCGGTCGGCCCACGCCTGCGGGGTCGTGTCGTGCGCGGTGGCCGTGCGGAGGATCTTCTGCCCGTGCTCGTCGGTGCCCGTGAGGAACCAGGTGTCGTCGCCGCGCTGGCGGTGCCAGCGGGCGAGCACGTCGGCGGCGACCTCCGTGTACGCGTGCCCGATGTGCGGGACGTCGTTCACGTAGAAGATCGGCGTGGTGATGTAGAAGGGCTCGCCGCGGGACATGAGCTCCATCCTAACGATCGGCGGGAGGGGCCCCGGCCGCGTGACGGCGACTCAGGCGAGG
>NZ_JAVCVL010000179.1:0-5664 GCF_032917815.1 Clavibacter sp. MX14-G9D
GTCCGCGCCGTCCGGCGCCCCGTGCCCGGCCGACCCGCCGCCCAGGGCCCCGGTCCCGCGGCGCGCCGGCGTGCCGGGTCGGGCGTCGGGGTGGAGGCGGGGTCGGGCGATGGATCGTCCTACGAGCATGCCCCGAGCCTAGGCTCCTCAGGTGAGGGAACCGACCGTCAGCGGGAGGGGCGATCCGCCTCGTAGGCGAGGGCCACGTCGATCAGCCGCGAGATGAGGTCCGGGTACGCGAGCCCGGACGCCTCCCAGCAGGCCGGGAACATCGAGATGGGCGTGAAGCCGGGCATCGTGTTGATCTCGTTGAGCACGAACCCGTCGGCGGTGAGGAAGAAGTCCACGCGCGCGAGCCCCCGGCCGTCCACGGCCCGGAAGGCCCGGACGGAGAGCTCCTGCATGCGGGCGAGCTCCTCCGCCGTGACGTCCGCGGGGCACACGAGGTCGATGCCGTCGGCGCCGAGGTACTTCGCGTCGAAGTCGTAGAAGTCGCGGCCGGAGACGACGATCTCGCCCGCGACGGACGCGCTCGGCTCCCGCCCCGGCCCCTCGTCGAGGATGGCGCACTCGACCTCGCGGCCGACGAGTCCCGTCTCGACGAGCACGCGGTCGTCCTCGCGGAACGCGACGGCGAGGGCGGCGTCGAGGTCGGCGGGCGCCGCCACGCGGCTGACGCCCACGCTGGACCCCGCCCGCGCGGGCTTCACGAAGGCGGGAAGGCCCAGACCGGCGGCGCGCGTGCGCACCCCCTCGGGATCGGCGGCCCACTCGTGGCGGGACACCGTGATCCACGGCGCCACGTCGATGCCGGCCGCGCGGAGCACGGTCTTCGCGAAGTGCTTGTCCATGCCGAGGGCCGAGGCGAGCACGCCCGAGCCCACGTAGGGCAGGCCCGTGAGCTCGAGGAGGCCCTGGACGGTGCCGTCCTCGCCCTGCGTGCCGTGGAGGATGGGGAGGACGAGGTCGACGGGGCCGAGCGACCGCTCGCCGCCGTCCGCGTCCCGCACGCGCAGCTCGCGGCTCGAGGCGTCGTCCGGCCAGCGCACGCGCGAGCCGTCGTCGACGACCTCCGGCAGCGCCTCGGCGTCGAGCGCGAAGGCGCGCGCGTCGTCCGCCTGCAGCGTGAAGGCCCCGCCGCGGGTGATGCCGACGGGGATGACCTCGAAGCGGTCGCGGTCGATGGCGCCGAGCACGCCGCTGGCGGTGGCGCAGCTGATGGAGTGCTCGCTGGAGGTCCCGCCGAAGAGGAGGACGACGCGGGTGCGTGCGGTCATGGTCATTCCCCCTGCGGAGTGTCGTCGTCGGTGGTCAGGTGCGGCGCGATGTCGCGCGGCGAGAGGGTGCCCGCGAGCACCTGCTGGACCTGCTCGACGATGGGCATGAGGACGCCCCGCTGGCGGGCGAGCTCGAGGACGGGCGCCACGGAGGACAGGCCCTCCGCGGTCTGCTGCATGCTCTTGACCACGTCGGTGAAGCTGTAGCCCTGGCCGAGGAGCCTCCCCGCGGTGTTGTTGCGGGACAGCGACGACTCGCACGTGGCGATGAGGTCTCCGAGACCCGCCAGGCCCGCGAGCGTCTCCGCCCGGGCGCCGTACGCGACGGAGAACGCCGTCATCTCGGCGAGGCCGCGCGTGATGATCGAGGCCTTCGTGTTCTCGCCGTACCCGACGCCGTCGACGATGCCGACCGCGACGGCGATGAGGTTCTTCAGCACCCCGCCGAACTCGGTGCCGATCACGTCCGTGTTCACGAACGACCGGAAGTAGGTGCTGCGGGCGATCTTCGCCACGCGCTCGGCGGTGGCCTGCTCGGCGGACGACACCACGACGGCGGTCGGCTGCTCGCGGGCGATCTCGAGCGCGAGGTTCGGGCCCGACGCGACGGCGATGCGCTCGGGGCCGATGCCCAGGACCTCCGCGATCACCTCGCTCATCCGGAGCCCTGTGCCCTTCTCCACGCCCTTCATCAGGCTGACGACCACGGCGTCGGACGGGATCAGGTCCCGCGCCGCCTCGAGGTTCGCCCGGAGCGTCTGGCTCGGCACCGAGACGAACACGTCCGTCGCCCCCGCGAGCACGCGCTCCAGCGACGGGTCGGCGGTGAGGCGCTGCGGCAGGTTGATCCCCGGCAGGTAGTCGCTGTTGCGCTTGGCCTCCGTGATCTCGCGGGCGAGCTCGGGCCGGCGGGCCCACATGAGCACGTCGCTGCCGCCGTCGGCCATCACCTTGGCGAAGGTGGTCCCCCAGCTGCCGGCGCCGAGGATGACGATGCGGCGCCGCTCCTCGAGGGCGTCGGCACCCGGGTCGGTGCGGGGGTCGGTCGCGGGGCTCGCGGTCGCGTCACTCAAAACGGCCGGTCTCCTTCTGGTTCCTCGAGCGGGGGTCCCAGCGCTCGGTGGGGGCGGTCTCGCCGCGCAGCTCCTCCACGAGCTCCGTGATGGCGGCCATGACGACGGCGGTCGCCTCGGTCAGGGTGGCGGAGTCGAGGCTCCGGTCGCGGAAGCGCGCGAGGTCGACGGGCTCGCCGATGACGACGTGGATCGTGCTCCGCGGGAACAGGCGCACGCGCTTCGAGTAGCGGCCCATCAGCTGCTGCGTGCCCCAGTGCGCGGCGGGGATCACGGGGATGCCGGACTGCAGCGCGAGGCGCACGGCGCCGGTCTTTCCGCGCATGGGCCAGAGGTCGGGGTCCCGCGTGAGGGTGCCCTCGGGGTAGACGACGACGATGCGGCCGTCGCGCGCCAGCTCGGTGGCCTGGGAGATGGCCTGGCCGCCGCGGACCCCGCCGTCGCGCTGCACGGGGATCTGCCCGGAGCGGCGGAGGAACCAGCCGACGACGGGCACCTCGAAGAGCGAGGCCTTGGCGAGGAAGCGGGGCAGGCGCCCGAGCTTCCACGCGACCGCGCCCATCACGACGGGGTCGATCTCGCTGTAGTGGTTGGGCGCGAGCACGTAGGAGCCGGTGCGCGGGAGCCGCTCGGGATTCCGGATCTCGAACCGCACCGCCATGTTGAGCACCGGCAGCACGAGGGCGGCCAGCACCCAGAAGATCGACGGTCGGGCCTTCTCGTTCGCCATGGCGTCTCCAGTCCCGTGCCGGTCGTCGTCCTCGTCGTCCGCCTGATCCGCCCAGGCGGCGTGCCGGGCGCGTCCGGGGACGCGTCCGGGCGGCGTGGGCGGCGCGGGCGCCGCCCGGTGGTGCTATCCCTCGTAGGAGAAGTCGGCGCCGAGCTGGCGCAGCTTCCCGATGAAGTCCTCGTAGCCGCGGGAGATGATCCCGACGTTGCTGACCGTGGACCGGCCCTCCGCCGTGAGCGCGGCGATGAGGTGGCTGAACCCGCCCCGCAGGTCGGGCACCGTGATGTCGGCACCGTGCAGGTGCGTCGGCCCCGTGATGACGGCGGCCTGCTCGAAGTCGCGACGCGCCACGCGGCGCTCGTGGCCCTCGAGGCCCTCCTTGTGCACCACGATGTCCGCGCCCATCTCGTTGAGCGCGTCCGTGAAGCCGAAGCGGTTCTCGTACACGGTCTCGTGGATGATCGAGACGCCGGGCGCCTGCGTGAGGGCCACGACGAGGGGCTGCTGCCAGTCGGTCATGAAGCCGGGGTGCACGTCGGTCTCGATGACCACGGGCTTGAGGTCGCCGCCCGGGTGGTAGAACCGGATGCCGTCCTCCTCGATGTCGAACGCGCCGCCGACCTTCCGGAACACGTTGAGGAACGTCATCATCTCGGCCTGGCGGACGCCGCCGACGAAGATGTCGCCGCCGGTCGCCAGCGCGGCGGAGGCCCAGCTCGCGGCCTCGTTGCGGTCGAAGAGCGCCCGGTGCGTGTAGCCCTCGAGCCGGTCGACGCCCTCGATGAGGATGACGCGGTTCGGCTCGACGGAGATGATCGCGCCCATCTTCTGGAGGATCGCGATCAGGTCCATGATCTCGGGCTCGATGGCCGCGTTCTTCAGCTCGGTGACGCCCTTCGCGCGGACGCCCGTGAGGAGCACCTGCTCGGTCGCGCCGACGCTCGGGTAGGGCAGCTCGACGTTCGCGCCCGTCAGCCCGTCCGGCGCGGTGAGCCGGATGCCGCTCGGGAGCTTCTCCACGACGGCGCCGAAGGCCCGGAGCGCGTCGAGGTGGAAGTCGATGGGGCGGTCGCCGATGCGGCAGCCGCCGAGGTCGGGGATGAAGGCCTCGCCGAGGCGGTGCAGCAGCGGCCCGCAGAAGAGGATCGGGATGCGGGAGCTGCCGGCGTGGGCGTCGATGTCGGCCATGTGGGCGCTCTCGACGTCCTTCGGGTCGAGGATGAGGTCGCCCTCCTGCTCGCCCTTGCGGAGGGTGACGCCGTGGACCTCGAGGAGCCCGGAGACGACGCGGACGTCGCTGATGTCGGGGACCGAGCGCAGGAGGCTGGGCGTCTCGCCCAGCAGCGAGGCGACCATGGCCTTGGTGGCCAGGTTCTTCGCCCCGCGGACCTCGATGCGGCCGCGCAGCGGGATGCCGCCGTTGATCACGATGGAGTCGGACAGGAGGCCCACCCGCTCCCCCGCCTTCTTGGCGTCGCTGACTAGTGAGTTCATTCAGTTCTCCAGAGCTGCCGGCCGGGCCGGCAAGGTGCGCGGGCGCCATGAGGCCCGTCGTGATTCGAAGGTGGTGATGGCGTCCTCGTCCCGGAGGGTGAGGGCGATGTCGTCGAGCCCCTCGAGGAGCCGCCACCGAGTGTATTCGTCGATCTCGAACGGGACCGTCAGGCCGGGCGCCGTGGCGACCCGCTCGACGAGATCGACGGTGAGGTCGAGCCCGGGCTCCGCGTCCATCGCGGCCCACAGCCTCTCGACGTCGTCCTCGCTCACGAGTCCCGTGAGGAGGCCCTGCTTCCCCGAGTTGCCCCGGAAGATGTCGCCGAACCTCGGGCTGAGCACGGCCCGGAAGCCGTAGTCGCGCAGCGCCCACACGGCGTGCTCGCGCGAGGAGCCGGTGCCGAAGTCCGGACCGGCGACGAGGACGGTGGCGCCCTCGTAGACCGGCTGGTTGATGAAGAAGGCGGGGTCCTGGCGCCACTGGTGGAACAGCGCGTCCTCGAACCCGGTCTTCGTGACGCGCTTCAGGAACTGCGCGGGGATGATCTGGTCGGTGTCGACGTTCGACCGCTTCAGCGGCACGGCCGTGCCGGTGACGATGCTGACCTTCTCCATGCTCAGGCCCCCTGTCCGACGGCGGCGGCCTGGCGGATCGACTCGGCGTCGACGACGCCGTCCTCCTGCAGGTCCCACGGGCTCGAGAGCGTGCCGCGGATCGCGGTGGCCGCGGCGACGAGCGGCGACACGAGGTGCGTGCGCCCGCCCTTGCCCTGGCGGCCCTCGAAGTTGCGGTTGCTGGTGGAGGCGCAGCGCTCTCCGGGAGCGAGCTGGTCGGGGTTCATCCCGAGGCACATGGAGCAGCCGGCGAAGCGCCACTCGGCGCCGAAGTCGGTGAAGACCTTGTCGATGCCCTCGGCCTCGGCCTCGAGCCGCACGCGCGCGCTGCCGGGGACGACCATGACGCGGACGCCCTCGGCCTTGGTGCGGCCGCGGACGATCTCCGCGGCGGCCCGCAGGTCCTCGACCCGGCTGTTGGTGCACGAGCCGATGAACACGGTGTCGACCGCGATCTCCTTCATGGGGGTGCCCG
>NZ_JAVCVL010000018.1:0-25022 GCF_032917815.1 Clavibacter sp. MX14-G9D
GGGCCTCCTCGACGGCGGGCGCCGCGTCCGCGGCGGGGGTCGCGTCGCCGGACTCGGCGGGCGCGTCGGAGGCGACGGCCTCCGCGAGGGCGGGGACGGTGAGCCCCCGGGCAGCCTGGATCTCGGAGATCGCGGTCACGAGCTCGCCCTTCCGGAGCTTGGAGCCGCCCGGGATCCCGAGCTCGGAGGCGATGGCCTGGAGCTGGGAGACGCGGAGCGCGCTCAGGTCCGCGACGGTTGCGCGGTTGTCGACATCGGTCATGTGCGTGGGTCCTTTCCCCGATCCGCCGGGACGAAGCCCGTGCGGAGGAGAGCCGATCGCGTGTGTCTCTGCCGAGCGGCGGACGGTCTGATTCCGTCCGGAGCTGCTGTCGGGCACGAAGGCACGGGATCTTGCAGAGACGACAGCGGGTGAGTGGTGAGAACGACCACCGGGACCGGATCTCCGACGCGCATGCGTGGATCCGTCGACCCCGGGGTCGCGACGAGCCTAGCACCCGGCGCGCCGCCCGCGGGGGGAACGGCGCGCCGGGTCGTGCGGATGCGGCTAGGCGGCGGGATCGGCGCCGGCGTCGACGAGCTGGACCGTGCAGCCCTTGACGTCCACGGCGAGCATGAGAGCCTGCCAGGGCGAGGAGCTGCGCTCCGCCACGAGCTCGGCGGCCGTGAGCCGCTGGCCCGGGTCGCTGCCGAGGACGAGCAGCGACGGGCCCGCCCCGGAGA
This sequence comes from Clavibacter sp. MX14-G9D, assembly GCF_032917815.1. Taxonomy (NCBI): domain Bacteria; kingdom Bacillati; phylum Actinomycetota; class Actinomycetes; order Micrococcales; family Microbacteriaceae; genus Clavibacter; species Clavibacter sp. MX14-G9D. Next base: position 724 of record NZ_JAVCVL010000018.1, read on the forward strand.
CGACGGCCGCGTAGCCCCGCTCGCGGAGCAGGTGGATGAGCTCGTTCGTCTCGGGCATCGCCGCGGCGCGGTAGTCCTGGTGCAGGCGGTCCTCGGTGGCGGCGAGCAGGAGCTCGGGGCTCTGGATGAGGGCGGCGATGAGGAGCGCCGAGCGGGAGACGTTGAAGATCGCGTCCTCGTGCGGGACCGACTCCGGCTGGAGGCTGCGCGCGAGCGCGGTGGACATGGTGGCCACCGGGACGAGCACGAGCGGCGAGACGCCGCGGTGCACGGCCAGCTTCTTGTGCTGCGGCCCCGCGCCGTCGACCCACGCGATGGTGAGGCCGCCGAAGAGCGCGGGCGCCACGTTGTCCGGGTGCCCCTCCATCTCGGTGGCGAGGCGGAGCAGCGCGTCGGCGTCGATCTCGACCGTGCCCTGCAGGAGGCCCTGCGCCGCCATGATGCCGGAGACGATGGCGGCGCCGGAGGAGCCGAGGCCGCGGCCGTGCGGGATCCGGTTCTCGGCGACGAGGTCGAGGCCGGGCAGCGGCTGGTCGAACGCGGCGAAGGTGTGCGCGATGGCGGTGACGACGAGGTTGGACGCGTCGGTCGGCACCTCGCCCGCGCCGACGCCGCGGACGTCGACCGTCGCGCCGGGCTCGTCGCGGACGGTGACCGTGAGGTCGTCGTAGAGCGCGAGCGCGAGGCCCAGGGTGTCGAAGCCGGGGCCGAGGTTGGCGCTCGTGGCGGGCACGCGCACCTGCACGCGCCGCCCGACGGCGAGAGGCGAGCCGGTCCGGCCGTCGGTCACGACGCGACCAGGTCGAGCACGCCCGCGATCTCGGCGACGTCGACGCCGACGCTCGTCGGGGCGACGTCCGAGCCGTCGGCCGTGCGGAGCGCCCACTGCGGGTCCTTCAGGCCGTGGCCCGTGACCGTGAGGACGACGGTGGCGCCCTGGGGGATCTGCCCGGCCTCGGCGCGCTCGAGGAGCCCCGCGACGCTGATGGCCGACGCCGGCTCCACGAAGATGCCGACCTCGGCGGACAGGATGCGGTGCGCCTCGAGGATCTTCGCGTCGGAGATCGCGCCGAAGTAGCCGTCCGTGAGCAGCTGCGCCTCGAGGGCGAGCTTCCACGACGCGGGGTTGCCGATGCGGATGGCGCTGGCGATGGTGTCGGGGTCCTTGACGATGGCACCGTCGACGATGGGCGCGCTGCCCGCGGCCTGGAAGCCGAACATGCGCGGGAGGCGCGTGGCGTTGCCCGCCTCGAGGTCCTCGCGGTAGCCGCGCGTGTACGCGGTGTAGTTGCCGGCGTTGCCGACGGGGATGAAGTGGAAGTCCGGCGCGTCGCCCAGGACCTCGACGACCTCGAAGGCACCCGTCTTCTGGCCCTCGATGCGGTCGTTGTTGACGGAGTTGACGAGGTGCACCGGGTAGTTGGCGCTGAGCTCCCGCGCGATGTCGAGGCAGTCGTCGAAGTTGCCGCGCACCTGGAGCAGCTGGGCGTCGTGCGCGACGGCCTGGCTGAGCTTGCCCATCGCGATCTTGCCCTCGGGCACGAGCACGGCGGCGGTGATGCCCGCGTGCGTCGCGTACGCCGCGGCCGACGCGGACGTGTTGCCGGTCGACGCGCAGATGACGGCCTTGGCCCCGTGCTCCACGGCCTTCGAGATCGCCATGGTCATGCCGCGGTCCTTGAACGAGCCCGTGGGGTTCATGCCCTCGTACTTGACCCAGACCTTCGCACCCGTACGGGCGGACAGGGCGGGCGCGGGGATGAGCGGGGTGCCGCCCTCGCCGAGCGTGATGATCGGGGTGGCGTCCGTGACGTCGAGGCGGTCGGCGTATTCGCGGAGCAGTCCGCGCCATTGGTGGGCCATCAGGCTCCTTCTACTCGGAGGACGCTCGCGACTGCCGTCACCGCGTCGAGGTTCGACACCGCGTCGACGGTGGCCCGGAGGGCCGCGTCGGTGGCGCGGTGCGTGCCGATCACCAGGCTAGCGGTGGGCCGGTCGCCCGCCCCTCCCGCCACGGGAGCCTGGTGCGTGGTCTGCTCCAGCGTCTCGACGGAGACGCCGTGCTCGCTGAACAGGTGCGCGATGCGGGCGAGCACGCCCGGCTCGTCCGCCACCTGCAGCGTGATCTGGTACTGGGTCGTGATCGCGCCCACGGGCAGCGTCTCGAGGTCGGCGTGCGCCGACTCGGCGACACCCGGCCCGCCGACAACGTGGCGCCGCGCGGCGGAGACGACGTCGCCGAGTACGGCGGACGCCGTCTGCACTCCCCCGGCGCCGGCGCCGTAGAACATGAGGTCGCCCGCGGCCTCGGCCTCCACGAACACGGCGTTGTTCGCGCCGTGCACCGCGGCGAGCGGGTGGTCGCGCGGCACGAGGGCCGGGTAGACGCGGGCGGAGACGCCGTCGCGGCCGGTGGCGGGGTCGGTGAGGCGCTCGCAGATGGCCAGCAGCTTGATCACGTAGCCGGCCTTCCGCGCGGAGTCGAACTGCGCGGACGAGAGGCCGGTGATGCCCTCGCGGTGCACGGCCTCGACGGGCACGCGCGTGTGGAAGGCGAGGCTCGCGAGGATGGCCGCCTTCTGCGCGGCGTCGTAGCCCTCGATGTCGGCCGTGGGGTCGGCCTCCGCGTAGCCGAGCTCCGTCGCCGTCGCGAGGGCCTCCGCGAAGCCGAGCCCGCGGGTGTCCATCTCGTCGAGGATGTAGTTCGTCGTGCCGTTGACGATGCCGAGGATGCGCTCGACCCGGTCGCCGGCGAGGCTGTCGCGCAGCGGCCGGATGATGGGGATGGCGCCCGCGACGGCCGCCTCGTAGTAGAGCTGGGCGCCCACCTGCTCGGCCGCCTCGAAGAGCTCCGGGCCGTGCGTCGCGACGAGTGCCTTGTTGGCGGTCACGACGTCGGCGCCGGAGCGGATCGCCTGGAGGATGTGCGTGCGGGCCGGCTCGATGCCGCCCATCAGCTCGATGACGATGTCGGCGCCGAGGATGAGCGTCTCCGCGTCGGTGGTGAGGAGCTCGCGCGGGACGGACGCGTCGCGGGGCGCGTCGGCGTCGCGCACGGCGATGCCGACGAGCTCCAGCCGCGCGCCGACGCGCTGCGCCAGCTCGTCGCCGTGCTCCCGCATGAGGCGCGCCACCTGGGTGCCGACCGAGCCGCAGCCCAGCAGGGCGACGCGCAGGTTCCGGTACTCGATCATCGTGCTCCGTTCACGTTCGGGGATGCGGCGGCGGTCGTGTCGTCGACGGGCGTGCCCGCGAGGGGCGTGCCCGCGTCGCGCGCGAGGAGGTCGTCCACGGTCTCGCCGCGCACGATCACGCGCGCCCGGCCGTCGCGCACGGCGACGACGGGCGGACGGCCGATCCAGTTGTAGTTGCTCGCGAGCGACCAGCAGTAGGCGCCGGTGGCGGGGACGGCGACGAGGTCGTCGGGGCGCACGTCGCCCGGGAGGTAGTCGGCGAGGACGACGAGGTCGCCGCTCTCGCAGTGCCCGCCGGCGACGCGGACGAGCGCGGGCTCGGCATCCGACGAGCGGCCGGCGAGGCGCACGCCGTAGTCGGCGCCGTAGAGGGCCGGCCGCGCGTTGTCGCTCATCCCGCCGTCGACGCTGACGTAGCGGCGGACGGCCGTCTCGGCCTCCTCCGCGACGCGCGGGTCCTCGACGTCGCCCGTGGCCGACTCCGCCTCCGCGACCTCGCCGTCGACCCCGCCGACCGTCACGAGGACGTCCTTGACGGTGCCGACCGTGTAGAGCGTCGCGGTGGAGGGCCCCACGATGCTGCGGCCGGGCTCGACCGCGATGACCGGCACCGCGATGCCGCGGCGGGCGCACTCGTCGCCCACGATGCGGGTGAGGCGGCGGGCGATCTCGGGGACGGGCACGGGGCGGTCGACGGACGTGTAGGCGATGCCGAAGCCCCCGCCGAGGTTGAGCTCGGCGACCGGGCCGTCGGCGAGGAGCCGCTCGTGGAGGTCGAGGAGCCGGCGCGCGGACTCGACGAAGGCGTCGGTCTCGAAGATCTGGCTGCCGATGTGCGCGTGGAGCCCGGTGAAGGAGAGGGATGCGTGGGAGCGGATGCGCGCCACGACGTCGGGCGCGTCCGCGAGCGTGATCCCGAACTTCTGGTCCTCGCGCGCGGTGGCGAGGTACTCGTGCGTGTGGGCGTGCACGCCGCTGTTCACGCGGAGCCGGACGGCCTGCACCCGGCCGTGCGCGGCGGCGGCGGCCGCGATGCGCTCGACCTCGATGACGCTGTCGACGACGATCTGGCCGATGCCGACAGCGACCGCGCGGTCGATGTCGACGATGGACTTGTTGTTCCCGTGGAAGCCGAGACGGGCGGGGTCGGCCCCGGCCGCCAGCGCCACGGCGAGCTCGCCGCCCGAGCACACGTCGATGTGGAGGCCCTCCTCCGCCATCCAGCGCGCGACCTCGATGCTGAGGAAGGCCTTGCCCGCGTAGTACACGCGCGCGGTCGTGCCCACCGCCCCGGCCTCCCGCGTGAAGGCGGCGAGCGCCTCGGCGGCGCGTCCCCGGACGTCGTCCTCGTCCATCACGTACACGGGCGTGCCGAACCGCTCGGCCAGCTCGGCGGCGCCGACGCCGGCGATGCGGATGGCGCCGTCGTCGTCGCGCACGGTGCCGCGGGACCAGACCGCGGGATCCAGCGCGTTGGCGTCGTCGGGCGGCCGCAGCCAGGACGGAGCCAGGGGGTTCGCGGTCACGTGGGTCACCTCTTCGGGCGCGGGGCGGACGTGCGGGATGGCGAGCGGACCCGGTGTGGTCCCTGAAGCCGAAAGGGGGCGGTGCGAGCCATCCTACCGAGGCGCGCCGGGGCGCCCGGCCCATGTGACGGCCGCTCCGACGGGCCGCCGCGACGGGCTAGCCGCAGGTGCCGGTGACCCCGACCGAGTCCCGCGTGAGCTTCAGCGAGGTGGACCGCACCGTGACGGAGGCGCGCCCGTCGGCGATGGCCACGTCCTGCACGTCGACGCCCGCCGGGAGGTACTGGGCGACGCACACCGGGTAGGTGATGTCGCGGATGCCCTGGATCGTCTGCGCGAGGTCGACCTCGAACGAGCCCGCCTGCACGGTCACCTCGGCGGGCGTGATGACCACGGTCGAGGGATCCCGCAGCACGGGCGTGGCGGCGACCGTGTAGCCGAGGGTGAGGCCGAGGACCCGCGTCGACCCGCTGTAGCCGAGCGTGCCGTCGCCGAAGAGCAGGTCGGGCGGCGTGCCCGCCGTGCGCTGCAGCAGCGCGCTGGCCGGCGCCTGGTCCATCGACACGGTCGCGACCACCTCCCCGACGGTGCGCTCCTGGTCGGTGGGCACGTCGGTGGCGACGATGCGGGCCTGGAACGGCGTCCCGTCGGCCTGCAGGTTCGGCCCCTCCAGCACCACGCGGTCGAGGGTGCCGCGGACGAGCTGCGGGATCACCCAGTCGCCCTCGATGGAGACGTTCACGCGGCCGGTGACCTGCCCGGGCAGCTGCTCGGCGATCCGCTGCTCCGCCTGGTCCTCGGCGACGCCCCGGACGGTCTGGTCGACGATGCGCAGGCCGAACGCGAGCCCCAGGCCGATGACCGCGAGGACGATGAGCCAGATGACCACCGTGCCGCCGCGCGGCCCGCGCCGCCGGCGCCGGGCCTCGCGGGGATCGCTGCGCTCGGGCGCCCCGAACACCTCCGTGCCCTGGAACCGTCCCGCCATGCCCCGCTCCCCTACATGCGCTCGGGGGCGGAGACGCCCACGAGGTCGAGGCCGTTCGCGACGACCTGCCGGACCGCGTCGTTCAGCCACAGGCGCGTGCGGTGCAGGTCGGTGACCTCCTCGTCGCCCCGCGGGACGACGCGGCAGTTGTCGTACCAGCGGTGGTAGGAGCCGGCGAGCTCCTCGACGTACCGGGCGACGCGGTGCGGCTCGCGGAGCTCGGCCGCCTGGGCCACGATGCGGGGGAACTCCTGGAGGAGCCCCAGCAGCGCGGACTCCGTGGGATGCGTCAGCAGCTCGGGCGCGAAGGCGCTCCGGTCGACGCCCGACAAGGCGGCGTTCCGGTCGACCGCGCAGGTGCGCGCGTGGGCGTACTGCACGTAGAAGACGGGGTTGTCGTTGGTGCGCTTGCCGAGGACGGCGAGGTCGATGTCGAGGTTCTGGTCGGCGGAGGAGCGGACGAGCGAGTAGCGGCCCGCGTCCACGCCCACCGCGTCCACCAGGTCGTCGAGCGTGACGATGGTGCCGGCGCGCTTGCTCATCTTCACCGGCTCGCCGTCGCGCAGCAGGTTGACCATCTGGCCGATGAGGATCTGCAGGTTCACGCCCGGCGTGTCGCCGAAGGCCTCGACCATGGCCATCAGCCGGCCGACGTAGCCGTGGTGGTCGGCGCCCAGCATGATGATGTTCTGCTCGAAGCCGCGCTCGCGCTTGTCGAGGTAGTACCCGAGGTCGCCGGAGATGTAGGCGGGCTCGCCCGTGGAGCGGATCACGACGCGGTCCCGGTCGTCGCCGAACGTGGTGGTGCGGAGCCAGACGGCGCCGTCCTCCTCGAAGACGTGCCCGAGCTCCGTGAGGCGGGCGACGGCGCGGTCGACCGCGCCGGACTCGTGCAGCGAGTCCTCGTGGAAGAACACGTCGAAGTCGACGCCGAAGTCGTGGAGCTTCTGCTTGATCTCGCCGAACATCAGCTCGGTGCCGGCGCTGCGGAACACCTCCTGCTGGGCCTCGCGCGGCAGCGCGTCGATGTCGCCGTCGTAGCCCTCGACCACGCGCGCGGCGATCTCGCCGATGTAGGCGCCGCCGTACCCGTCCTCCGGGGTCTCCTCCCCGAGGTGGCTGGCGAGGAGGCTCCGCGCGAAGCGGTCGATCTGGGAGCCGTGGTCGTTGAAGTAGTACTCCCGCGTGACGTCCGCGCCCTCGGCCTGGAGGATCCGGGCGAGGCTGTCGCCGACGGCCGCCCAGCGCACGCCGCCGAGGTGGATGGGGCCGGTCGGGTTCGCGGAGACGAACTCCAGGTTGATGCGGATGCCGTCGAGCGTCGTGCCGCGGCCGTACGCCTCGCCGGACTCGACGATCGTCCGCGCGAGGGCTCCGGCGGCGGCGGCCTCGAGGGTGATGTTGATGAAGCCGGGCCCGGCGACGTCGACCGCGGCGACCTGCGGAAGGGCGCCGAGCTCCTCGGCGATCTCCGCGGCGATGGCGCGCGGGCTCTCCCCGAGCGGCTTGGCGATGCGCATGGCGATGTTCGTGGCCCAGTCGCCGTGGTCGCGGTTGCGCGGGCGCTCCAGCACGACCATGTCGGGGCTGAGGGTGAGGGCGTCCCCGCCGGGTCGTCGTCCTGCCGTCCGAGCCACGATGTCGAACAGGGCGCCGGTCAGGTCGGGGGTCGTCATGGGGAACGATCCTACCGGCGGGCGGGATGCCGTCCGGCCGGTGGGCCGCGCCTCCGCCCGCCCGTCCCGCGGCCCGCCCGCGTCCCGTCGCACCACCCGTCCGCGACCCGCCGCGCGGCCCCGTGGTCGCGTCCCGTGCGCCCCGGGGAGGATCCCAGCGGGGTCACCCCCGGCCTCGGTAGGGTGTCGATCCCGCCTCCCCGCACGTGGCCCGTCGCCGCGCGCCGACCGTCGCATCCGCGGCGCGTCAGGATCCGAAGGAGCACCACCATGCCCGTCCGCCTCCCCGCGCCCGCCCGGAGCCGCGTCGCGCGGCCCGCTCCCCTCGTCGTCGCCGGCCTCGCGGTGACGCTCCTCCTCGCCGGCTGCTCGAACCCGCAGCCGCTGCAGCCGTCCACGCCCGACCCCTCGGCGAGCGCGGGCGGCGGCCAGGGGACGGGCGGCGGATCCGGCACGGGGGCGAGCGCGTCCCCCACTCCCGCCCCGCCGAAGGGCACGCCCGTCACCACGACGTGCGACGAGCTGCTGCCCGACCTCGCGTCGTTCGGATCCGGCTTCGCCTCCGAGCCGCTCCCGGCCGACGCCTCCGCCGACGGGCTGCGCGCCGACGTGCTCGCCATGCAGGGCATCGCGTGCGGCTTCGCGTCGGCGGACGGCACGACGGTCGAGATCGACGTGGCCCAGCCCGTCGCCGCGGAGCTGCAGTCGCGGCGCGATGCGGCGATCCTCCAGGCCGACCCCATCGCGGGCTACCCCTCGGGCGTCGAGGCCTACTTCGAGCTGCAGGAGGCGGCGGGCGTCGCCACCATCTACTCGTCGGAGCACATGGTCGTCATGCGCTCCGCCGCGTTCTTCGAGCCCGGCGACCACGCGGAGCTCGGCAACGCGGTGCTGACGACCGTCGGCGGCTGATCCCGCGCCGGATCCCGCGCGCCTCGTCGGGCGCGCCGGACCCAGGGGACGGATCAGCCGAGGCGGACGGGCGCCGCGAGGTCGTCGACGGGCAGCTCGTCGACCGTCGCGAGCACCTCCATCCGGGAGATGGTCACGAGGCTCCGCGTGTTGGTGAGGAACGCGGTGTCGGACGCGTCGCGTCCCGTCGAGATGCGCAGCAGGCTCTGCCGGGGCGCGAGGCCGGTCGCGTCCACCACGTGCCAGGCGCCGTCGACCCAGGCCTCGGCGACGGCGTGGAAGTCCATGGGGCTGAGGCCCGGGGCGTAGACGGCGGCGAGGCGCGCGGGCACGTCGAGCGCCCGGAGCATCGCGATGACCAGGTGCGCGTAGTCGCGGCAGACCCCGCGGCGCGCGAGGAGGGTGCGGACCGCGCCGTCCGTGGGGAGGCTGGACCCGGGCGCGTAGCGCAGCGACCCGGCGACGAAGGCCCGCACCGCGGCGAGGAGCGGCAGCCCCTCGAGGCCGCGGAACTCGCCGCGCGCGGTGGGGAACAGGGTGTCGGACTCGCAGTAGCGGCTCGGTCGCCGGTAGACCCAGAGGTCGACGTCGTCGAGGGGGGCGGGGTCCCGTCGCCCGGTCACGGTCGCGCGGTACTCCATCGTCAGGACGCCCGCCCCGCTCGTGAGCACGTGCAGGCGCGTGTCGTGCCGATCGACGACCTCGGTCGCCACGACCGGGACCCCGTCGAGGGCGAAGGACAGGGACTCCGACGCGATGTCGGCTCCGCGGGCGACGGCGACCGCGAAAGCCATCTCGCTCTCGCCGGAGACCTGCAGCTCGAGCATGGAGGAGACGTCGCGGCGCATGCGTCCATCGTGGCATCGGATGCGCCCCACCGCCCACGCGGGCCGCGCCGACTGCGGGACGGGTCCGGCGGGCGGGTCCGGCGTTCGACTCGTCGGCGGGTGCGGCGGGGTCAGGCCGCGGCGACGCCGGTCGCCTCGAGCGGCTCGCGGAGCGCGCACGCGTCGGCGAGCGCGCCGAGGAGGGCGGGCAGCTGGTCGCGGTCGGCGCCCGCGTCCTCCGGGTGCCACTGGACGCCCGTGACGGGGGCGGACTCGTGCTCGACCGCCTCCGGCACGCCGTCCGGCGCGACGGCCACGACGCGCAGCCCGGCACCGGGACGGTCGACGGCCTGGTGGTGGGCGCTGCGGACGACGAGGTCGGTGGATCCGAGGGCGTCGGCGAGGCGGCTCCCGGCGGTGACGCGCACGTCGTGGTCGCGCATGACGGCCGTGATGTCCGTGGCCTCGTTGCGGTGCCCGCCCACGCCCTCGATGTGCTGCTGCAGGGTGCCGCCGAGCGCGACGTTGACGATCTGGGCACCGCGGCAGATGCCCAGCAGCGGGGTGCCCTCGGCGACGGCCCGGCGGACCAGCGCGATCTGCCCGGCATCCGCGACCTCGCGGTGGGGGGAGCGGCCCTCGTACTCGGCGGGTCCGCCGTAGAAGCGCGGGGCGACGTCCTCGCCGCCCATGATCACCACGGCATCGGCCTCGCGGGTGCGGGCGAGCAGCGACTCGACGCCCTCGTCCTCCGCGGCGATGTTCTCGACCAGCCAGCCCGCGGCGTCGGCCACCTCGGCGACCCGCGCGTTGAGGCCCTGCACGAGCGCGTTGTATGCGGCGGCCTCGGGACGGGATCGGGTCACCTGCACGACGGCGAGGCGGCGGAGGGGGGCGGGCATGGATCCAGTGTGCGGCCTCGCCGGCGCCGCCGCACGTCGCGCGTCATCTGCCGCAACACGCGTCGTCGAGCGGCGCCCGGCGGGGTCAGGGCCAGACGAGCGTGTGCGTCCACGAGCCGTCGGGGGCCGCGCGGTACATGATCCGCAGCTGGCCGTGGTCCTCGGTCGCCTGCCAGAACTCGACCGTCGTCGGCTGGAGGACGTAGGCCTGCCACGACTCCGCGACCAGCTCGGGATCCGCGTCCACGGCCTCCCGTGCGCGGGCCACGCGGGCGTCGCGCTCCCGGGCGTCGGGCATCGGCTCGCTCTGGTCGCCCGCGATGACCTCGGCGCGCGACGCGGGATGCCGGGCGAGGAAGTCGCGCTCGCTGACCTCGCGGTCGCCGTGGAAGACGGGACCCGTCGCGCGGACCTGCCGCCCCCGCTCCCGCCAGTACGCGACGAGCGCGGCCCGCGGGTTCGCCTCGAGGTCGCGGCCCTTGGGGCTCTCGGCGAGGGAGGAGAACCACAGCGCGCCGGGCTCGTCGTCGACGGTGGGCGTCACGTCCTTCAGCAGGAGCGTGCGCGCGCTCGGGCGGCCCTCCGCGTCGGCGGTGGCGAGCACGACCGCGTTCGGCTCGGCCGCGTCGTGCGCGACGGCATCGCGGATCCACGCGATGACCAGGTCGATCGGGTCGTCCGGCAGGCGGGCCGGGTCGAGCTCGGGGAAGTCGTGCGGCTTCGGCTTCGCGCCCCTGAGGAGGTCGCGGACCGGAGTGGAGTCGTCGTCGTCTGCCATGGGCCGAGCCTAGGCCGCTGGACTCCGCGCGCCCGGGAGGGGCGGCCCGAGGACACGCCGGCGGCGCCCTCGGGCGACAGCGCACCGGCGCGGGGGCACATGATGCCCCATGCGGGGGCGCCTTCGACACGCTCCGGCGATCGGATTGGTCGATCCCCCACTGCTTTTTTCCAGTACCGGCGGACGTGGTCGACGGCGGTCGCTGCGGCTACCTTCGTCATCAGGCCCGCTCCCCCAGTTGGGCCCAGCACCACGCGGCGGGAACCCGGGACCCGTCCCGGGCCCGCCGCGTGTGTTCTCCGCCGTCCTCCGCCCCCCGCCCCACGCGGGCGTGCGTCGAGTCGAGACGGGCATCCGCCGGACCGCGACCGGATCCGGCTGCAGTCGATCGCCGTCCATGGACGCTCGACGCCGACGGGAGCGACGGACGCGACGCCGTCGGCACGGAGTCCGCCGGCACGATGTCGGCTGTCACGATGTCGGCTGTCACGATGTCGGCTGTCACGACGACGGCTGTCACGACGACGGCCGGCGCGCGCGCTCCCCCGCGGGCAGTGCCCGGATGCACGAGAGGCCGGCCCCGCGGACGGGACCGGCCTCTCACCGCACCAACACGGGATATGGGAAGGTGTGCCCCCAGGAGGATTCGAACCTCCGCCCCTGCCTCCGGAGGGCAGTGCTCTATCCCCTGAGCTATGGGGGCCAGGGTGCGCCGTGGCGCGGATCCAGGGTAGCACCGGCGGCGAGCCCCGCCGTGCCGCCCGTCCCGCGCCGCATTCCCTCCGCCGAGGAGACTCCCCGCTCCAGCACAGGCGCGGCACGCCAGGATGGTCCCAGGACGACCGCCGCGCCGCCCGGGCACGGCGGCCTCCCCATCCCCACGAGGAGATCACCCGTGAAGCTGTCCCGCATCGCCGCCGCCGCCACCGGCTTCCTGCGCACGTCTAAGGGCCAGGACGTCGGCCGCACCGCCATCGACAAGGTGTCCGGGTTCGCCGACAAGGCCACCGGCAGCAAGCACGCCGACAAGATCCAGAAGGCCCGCGAGGCCGCGGACAAGCAGCTCCGGAACCTCGGTCCCGACGGCGGCCGCGGCCAGGGCCCGACGCCGCCCGCGAACCCGCCCCGCCGCTGAGCGCCGGGAGCGTCGAGCTCACCCTGGATGCGGCGTCCGACGCCGCGGTCCGGGCGGCGTGGCGTGCGCTCGCGGACGCCGGCCTCCCGAGCCTCGCCGACCACGCCGGCCCGACGAACCGCCCGCACGTGACGCTGCTCGCGGCCGAGGGACTGGGCGGATCCGCGGACGACGCGCTCCGGGCGATCGGTGCGACGGGTCCGCTGCCGAGCGTCCGGCTCGGCGGCCTGGTCGTCTTCGGCGTGCCCCCGCGCGGCCTCGTGCTCGCGCGGCAGGTCGTCGTCGACCGCGCCCTGCTGGACCTCCACGCCCGGATCCACGCTGAGTTCGACGCGGCGCCCCAGGGACCGGACGAGGACGAGGACCTGGACCCGGACGAGCGCACCGCGCCCGACGTCGTCTCCCACACCCGTCCCGGAGCCTGGACCCCGCACGTCTCCCTGGCGCTGCGCCTCACGGCCGAGCAGCTGGCGGAGGCGGTGACGGCGCTCGGGCGCATCGAGCCGGAGGGCGCCCCGGCCGCGGGGCTCCGCCGCTGGGATCCCCGCGACCGCACCGTGCGGGACCTGGCGTGACCCGGACGGGCGCCGCCCCCACGACCACCGCACGGCACCCGGCCGCTAGCCTGAGGGGAGCACGACCTTGAGACGACGGAGGAGTCGCATGCCGCGGTCCGCGAGATTGCTGGGGGCCGCGCTCGCGCTCGGCCTGTTCGGGGCCATGGTGCCCGTCGCCGCGCAGGCGACGGAGCCGGTCGACTTCGGCGGGGCGACGATCCTCGACCAGGTCGACGCGGTCACGTCCGCGCAGGAGCAGGAGATCCAGCAGGCGATCGACCAGCTGCGCGAGCAGACCGGCGTGACCCTGCACGTCGCCTACGTCGACACGTTCACGGGCGAGACGACGCCGCAGGCATGGGGCCGGCAGACCGAGCAGGCCAACGGCTTCGGCAGCTCGGACGCCCTCCTCGCGGTGGCCGTCGACGGACGGCAGTACGCCTTCCCGACCGGCCAGGTGTCGGGCGACCAGGGGTCGTTCGAGGAGACCGTGATCGTCCCGCAGCTGCAGGAGGACGACTGGGCGGGCGCCGCCGTCGCCGCCGCGCAGGGCATGGAGTCCGTCGCGCAGACGGGCACCGTCGCCGAGTCCGGAACGGGCTCCAGCCCGACGACCGGCAACGCGTCCGGCATCGACTTCGGCCTCGTCCTGCTCTACGTGCTCGGCGCGATCCTCCTCGCGACCGTGGTCATGACGCTCGTCGGCCGGCGCAAGAAGCAGAAGGCCGTGGCCACGAAGCGCCAGGAGGCGCTGGAGGAGATGCAGTCGGCCGAGCAGCGCGCGGGCAGCATGCTCGTGCAGCTCGACGACGCGCTGGAGACCAGCGAGCAGGAGGTCGGCTTCGCGGAGGCGGAGTTCGGCGCCGACGCGGTCGGCCCCTACCGCGAGACGCTCGCGTCGGCGGGCGGGAAGGTCCGAGAGGCGTTCGCCCTCAAGCAGAAGCTCGACGACACGATCGAGGACACCGACGAGGAGCGGCGCACGTGGGCCGCGCGCATCGTGGAGCTGTGCGAGGAGGCCCGCGCCGAGCTCGACGCGCAGACGCAGTCGTTCGAGGAGCTCCGGGCGCTCGAGCAGAACGCACCCCAGACGCTCGCCGCCATCGTCACCGACGCCGAGGCGCTGAAGACGCGCATCGAGCGCACACAGGAGGCCGTCGACCTCCTCGGGCGGCGGTACGCCGGGCCCTCCATGACGACCGTCACCGGCAACGTCGAGCAGGCGCGCTCCCTCCTCTCCTTCGCGACCGACACCGCGCAGGAGGCGGCCGCCTCCATCCGCTCCGGCGACAGCGCCTCCTCGGGCGGGCTCGCGGTCAAGGTGCGGGCGGCCCAGCAGGCGGTCGGCCAGGCCGGCAAGCTGCTCGACGTCGTCGACCGCGTCTCGTCGGACCTCGAGCACGCGTCCACGCGGGTGCAGGAGGAGATCGCCGACGTCCGCAGCGACATCCAGGACGCCCGCGCCGCGCAGCGCGGCGGGCGCATGCCGGAGCTGACCCGCCTCGTGCAGTCGGCGGAGCAGGCCATCGCCGACGCGAAGCCGCTGCAGGGCCGGCTCGCGGACCCCCTCACGAGCGTCACCCTGCTGCAGGAGGCCGAGGCCCGGCTCGACGAGGCGCTCGCCCCCGTGCGCCAGCAGCAGGAGCAGGTGGAGCGCGCCGTCGGCTACCTGCCGCGCGCGCTGTCGACCGCCGAGAGCCAGGTGGCCACGGCGCGCGACTTCATCTCCACCCGCCGCGGCGCCGTCGGCGAGCAGGCGCGCACGCGCCTGGCGCAGGCCCAGCGCGCGCTCGACGACGCGATCGCCCGGGCCGCCGGGGACGCCGGTGCGCGCTACGTCGACCAGGAGACCCCGACGGCCGCGCACGGCGCGTGCGCCGGCGACGCAGGGGAGGCGTACGTCGCCGGCCTCGGTGGGAGCGCGGGCTCCGTGCCGCTGCACCCGAACGCCGCGGGGCTCGCCTGGGAGGCGGACGCCGTCGCGGACGTACTGCGCGAGGAGGCCGCCGCGCTCGGGCGCTGACGACGCCGATCCGCGGAGGACCCGCTCGTCTGCGATCGTGTGGTTCCCTGTGGGAACGTGTTGCTTCTCCTGCGGATGCGGGCTACAGTGCGAGGACGCGAGGCGCACGTGCCCCACGGAGTCGAAGGAGACCGCCCATGTACGCCGAGGAACGCCAGGACAGGGTGGTCGCCCTCCTCGAGCGCACCGGCCGTGTCGCGGTGGTGGGCCTGGCCCGCGAGTTCGACGTGACCACCGAGACCGTCCGCCGCGACCTCGCCCAGCTGGAGACGCGCGGCGTGCTCCGCCGCGTGCACGGCGGCGCCGTCCGCGCGAACCGCTCCACGCGCGCCGAGGAGAGCCTCGACGCGCGCGGCACGCGCAACACGGCCGCCAAGGCCCGCATCGCCGACGCCGCCATGCGCCTCATCCCCGCGACCTTCCAGGGGTCCATCGCGCTCGACGCGGGCACCACGACGAGCCTCGTCGCCGACCGGCTCGCCGCGTGGACGCCCGACGTCGTCGGCCGCACGCTCGTCGTCGTCACCCACTCGATGGTCGTCGCGCAGACCGTCAGCCGGAACCCCGCCGTGGAGGTGCAGCTGCTCGGCGGCCGGCTCCGCGGCATCACGAGCGCCGCGGTCGGGCCCGCGACCCTCGGACAGCTGTCGCGCCTGCGGCCGGACATAGCCTTCATCGGCGCGAACGGCATCCACGCGGAGTTCGGCCTGAGCACGCCCGACGAGGAGGAGGCCGCCGTGAAGACCGCCCTGACCCGAGGATCCCGCCGGGCCGTCGCCCTGGTGGACGCGTCGAAGGCGGGGGAGGAGGCGCTCGTCGGCTTCGCGGCCCTCGACGACCTCGACACGCTCGTCACCGACCAGGCGCCCGACGCGCCGCTCCGGGACGCGCTCGCCCGCGCCGAGGTGGAGGTGATGGTCGCGTGATCCTCACCCTCACCGCGAACCCGAGCCTCGACCGCACCATCGACCTCGCCGGGGCGCTCGAGCGCGGTGCCGTGCAGCGCGCCCGCGCGGTCACGGAGCAGCCGGGCGGCAAGGGCGTGAACGTCTCCCGCGCGCTCATCGCGTCGGGCCTCGCGACCCTCGCGCTCCTGCCCGGGCGCCTCGACGACCCGATGCTCGTGGCCCTGGCCGCCGAGCGCATCCCGCTCGACCACCTCGACATCGACGGCCGCGTACGCCAGAACGTCACCCTCACCGAGCCCGACGGCACGACGACGAAGGTCAACGAGCCGGGCCCCGCGCTGTCGCCCGCCGAGGCCGACGCGCTCGTCGCCCTCGTGATCCAGCACGCCAGGTCGGCGAGCTGGCTCGTGATCGCCGGCTCCCTGCCGCCCGGGCTCGACGACGACTTCGCCGCGCGCGTGGTGCACGCCGTCCGCGCCGAGCTCGGGGACCGCGCGCCGCGCATCGCCGTCGACTCCTCGGGCGCGCCCATGGCGGCGCTCGTCGCGTCGCGCGCCGTCGTCGACCTCGTGAAGCCCAACGCCGAGGAGCTCGCCGAGCTGGTGGGCCTCCCCGACCCGGACGCGCTCGAGGCCGATCCGCGCCTCGCGCACGACGCGTCCCGGGACCTCGTCTCCCGCGGCTGCCGGGCGGTCCTCGCGACCCTCGGCGCACGCGGTGCCGTCCTCACCACGGCCGACGGAGGGTGGCTCGCCACCATGCCGCCGATCGTGCCCGTGAGCACCGTGGGCGCGGGCGACTCGTCGCTCGCGGGCTACCTGCTGGCCGACCACCGCGGCGCCGGACCCGAGGGGCGGCTCGCGCAGGCCGTCGCCCACGGCTCCGCCGCCGCCTCCCTGCCGGGGAGCACCATGCCGTCCCCCGACCAGACCCGGCCGGACAGCGTCACCGTCCTGCCGCTCCTCCCGATCGCCGCCGATCGCTGACCCGCCCCACCTGGAGAAGAACATGCCATCGCTCATCACGAACCGCCTCGTGCTCCTCGACGCCGACCTCGGCGCCGACCGCGAGCAGGCCGTCCGCACGCTGGCCGAGCGCGTCGTCGCCGAGGGCCGCGCCACCGACGCCGACGCCCTCTTCGCCGACGCCTGGGACCGCGAGTCGAAGACCGGGACCGGCATGGGCGGGGGGCTCGCGATCCCGCACTGCCGCTCCGCCGCCGTCACGGAGGCCACGCTCGTCATGGCCCGTCCGGCACCCGCCGTCGACTTCGGCGCGCCGGACGGCCCCGCCGACCTCGTCTTCTTCATCGCCGCACCGGACGGCGCCGACCAGGAGCACCTCGTGCTGCTGTCGCGCCTCGCGCGCTCGCTCATCAAGCCGGAGTTCGTGGAGGCGCTCCGCACCGCGACCTCCGAGGAGCAGGTCGTCTCCCTCGTGGAGGGCGCGCTCGTGGACGAGCCGGCCTCCTCGACCGGCGCCCCCGAGTCGACGGCCCCGACGACGGCGCCGTCGGCCGCGGCCGGATCCGCGGGGACCGCCGCGACCGCACCCGCGGCCGACGCTCCCGTGCTCATCGCGGTGACCGCGTGCCCCACCGGCATCGCGCACACCTACATGGCCGCCGACTCGCTCGTGGCCGCGGCGAAGCGCGCGGGCGTGGAGCTCCACGTCGAGACGCAGGGGTCCTCCTCCGTCACGCCCGTCGATCCCGCGATCATCGCCCGCGCGACCGCCGTCATCTTCGCCGTCGACGTGGACGTGCGCGACCGCGCCCGCTTCGCCGGCAAGCCCGTCATCCAGTCGCCCGTCAAGCGCGGCATCGACCAGCCCGACCAGATGGTCGCCGAGGCCGTCGCGGCCGCGAAGGACCCGAGCGCACCGCGCGTGCCGGGCGCGGGCGGAGCGACGGCCGGATCCGAGCAGGCCTCGCCGCAGTCGTCGCAGAGCGTCGGCGCGCGGCTCAAGCGCTGGCTCCTCACTGGCGTCAGCTACATGATCCCGTTCGTCGCGGGCGGCGGCCTCCTCATCGCGCTCGGCTTCCTGCTCGGCGGCTACCGCATCACCGAGACCGCGTCCGACGTCGTGCTGCAGAACTCGCTCGCCGACCTCCCCGCGGGCGGCCTCGCCCAGTACCTCGGCGCCGTGGCCTTCGTCATCGGCGGCGCTTCGATGGCGTTCCTCGTGCCCGCCCTCGCCGGGTACATCGCCTACGCCATCGCCGACCGGCCGGGCATCGCGCCGGGCTTCGTCGCGGGGTCCATCTCCGTGATCATGGGCGCCGGCTTCCTCGGCGGCCTGGTGGGCGGCCTCCTCGCGGGCGGCATCGCCTACGCCATCGGCCGCATCGACGTGCCGCGCTGGCTGCGGGGCCTCATGCCCGTCGTGATCATCCCGCTGCTCGCCTCCATCGTCGCGTCCGGCCTCATGGTCATGGTCCTCGGCGGCCCCATCGCCGCCCTCACGCGCGGCCTGAACGACTTCCTCTCGGGCCTCACGGGCGCCTCCGCGATCCTGCTGGGGATCATCCTCGGCGTCATGATGTGCATCGACCTCGGCGGCCCCATCAACAAGGTCGCGTACTCCTTCGCCGTCGCCGGCCTCGGCGCCGGGGCGCTCGACAACCAGGCGCCCTGGCAGATCATGGCCGCGGTCATGGCCGCCGGCATGGTGCCCCCGCTCGCCCTGGCGCTCGCCTCCACCGTCATCGACCGCCGGCTGTTCAGCCCGGCGGAGCGCGAGAACGGCAAGGCCGCGTGGCTGCTCGGCGCCGCCTTCATCTCGGAGGGCGCCATCCCGTTCGCCGCGGTCGACCCGCTGCGCGTCATCCCCGCGAGCATCGTGGGCGGCGGCATCACGGGCGCCATGGTCATGGGCCTCGGCGTCGTCTCGCAGGCCCCGCACGGCGGCGTCTTCGTGCTCTTCGCGATGAACGGCACGTTCCTCGGGTTCCTGGCCTCGGTCGCCGTCGGCACGGTCGTCTCCGCGTTCCTCGTGGTGCTGCTCAAGCGCTTCACGGCGAAGCGGCCCGAGGCGGTCGCCACCGCGCCCGTCGACCAGGGCGTCCCCGTCGCCGCCTGACGGCCGCCCGTCGGACGGCTCCCTCCGGATCACGTCCCCGATCGATCACGTCCCCGTCCCATCCGCCCCACCAGAAGGAGATCGTCCATGACCGAGCGCACCGCCACCATCGGCAGCCGCGTGGGCCTGCACGCCCGACCCGCGTCCCTGTTCATCGAGGCCGTCCGGCGCCAGGGGATGCCCGTCAGGATCAGCAAGCCGGGCGGCACGCCGCTCGACGCGACGAGCATCCTGTCCCTCATGAGCCTCGGCGCCGCCAACGGCGACCAGGTCGTGCTCACCGCCGAGGGCGACGGGGCCGACGCCGCGCTCGACGAGCTCGCGGCGCTGCTCGAGAGCGACCTCGACGCCGTCGAGTAGCCGCCCCACGCCGAGAGGCCCGGACACCGCAGCGCGGGTCCGGGCCTCTCGTCGTCCCCGCGCGGCGCGGGGAGCGTCACCACTCGGCGACGCGGTAGTCCTTCAGGAACACGCCGGAGATGTCCTCGCCCGCCTGGCCCATGACGATGGGGTCGTACACGCGCGCGGCACCGTCGACGAGGTCGAGCGGGGCGTGGAAGCCCTCCTCGGCGAGGCGGACCTTCGTGGGGTGGGGGCGCTCGTCGGTGATCCAGCCGGTGTCGACGCTCGTCATGAGGATCCCGTCGGTCTCCCGCATCTCGCGGGCCGACGTGCGCGTCATCATGTTCAGCGCCGCCTTCGCCATGTTGGTGTGCGGGTGGCCGGGGCCCTTGTACGCGCGGGCGAACTGGCCCTCCATGGCGCTGACGTTGACCACGTACTTGCGCCGTGCCGTCGACGCCGCCATGGCGGGGCGGAGGCGGCTGACGAGCAGGAACGGCGCCGTCACGTTGGCGAGCTGCACCTCGAGCATCTCCAGCGGATCCACCTCGTGCACCACCTGCGTCCAGCTGTTCGCGTCGTGCAGGTCCGGCACGAGGCCGCCCGCGTCGATGGCCGTCCCGGCCGCGAGGCGCGCCAGGGACGAGGATCCGGCCGTCATGGCGAGCTCGGTGACCTCGGCTGCCGTGATGCCCGTGGCGGTGGAGAGGATGGGGTGCGCGGCGACGCTGGCGGCGAGGGCCGCGGGGTGCGCGTCGGCCGTGTGCCCGAACGTGAGGAGCTCCGGGATCGGGCCGTCGGGCAGGGGCGCGGCCTCCGCCTCCGAGAGGGGCGCGTAGGAGCCGGGGGAGCGGCGCACGGTCTGCGCCGCGTTGTTGATGAGGATGTCGAGGGGCCCGGCGGCGGCGACCGCGTCGGCGAGGCCGATGACCTGGGCCGGATCGCGGAGGTCGAGCCCGACGACGCGGAGGCGGTGCACCCACTCGTGCGCGTCCGGCAGTCCGGCGAACCGACGCACGGCGTCGCGGGGGAACCGCGTGGTGATGGTGGTGTGCGCGCCGTCGCGGAGGAGCCGCAGGGCGATGTGCATGCCGATCTTCGCGCGGCCGCCGGTGAGCAGCGCGCGCATGCCGGTGAGGTCGGTGCGCGCCTCGCGCTTGGCGTGGTTGACGCGGGCGCAGTCGGGGCAGAGCTGGTGGTAGAACGCGTCGACCTGCGTGTAGTGCTGCTTGCAGATGTAGCAGGGACGCGAGCGGAGCAGCGTGCCGGCGGAGGGGGCGGCCGTGGTGATGGCGAGCGGGATGCCGCGGGTCTCGTCGTCGATGCGGTCGGGAGCGCCCGTCGCGGTGGCGGCGACGACGGCGCGGTCGGCGGTGGCGACGGCCTCGCGCTTCTCCAGCCGCCGGGCCTTCTTCACCGACTTGAACATGGACGCGGTGGCGCGGCGCACGGCGACGAAGTCGGGGTGCTCCTCGTCGATGTCGGCGAGGGAGCCGAGGACGCGGAGCGTGACGGCGAGGTCGGCGGGGTCGATGGCGCCGGTGGCGCCCGTGGCCGGAGCGGCGGGATCGATGGGGAGGGCGGGTTCGACGATCGGGGCGGGGTCGTCGGGCAGGGCGTCGGAGGGCACAGGAGATCATACCCGGGCGGTGCGGAGACCTCCGGGGGAGGGCGGCCCGCGTCGCGGGCCGTCAGCGGGTGACGGCGAACGCGACCGCGGCGGCGATGAGGGCCCAGAGCACGACGCTGGCGACGACGAGCGCGACGATCCCCGTGCGGCGGTCCCGCCGCCGCGCCCGCTCGGCATCCGGGTCCACGGGCGCGTGCTCCGTGACGCGGTGAGCGGGCGCCGCTCCCGCGACGCGGCCGTCGGGAGCGGCATCTGTGCGGTCGGCGGGAGCGCGCTCCGGGCGCGGGTCGAGCGGGAGGGACGGCATCCGGCGAACCTAGGCGCTGCCACCCGGCCCGCCCTGCGTCCTGTGGAGAACCCGCGGCGGCCGCCGTGACGGTGCGCGGCCGGGTGGCGGCCGGGCGCGACGCCGCCCGTGGACGGGTAGGGGAGGATGGACGCATCATGTCCGACACCGCCCTCGCCCCCACGCTCACCGAGGAGGCGGCGCGCCTCGCCGTGGACGGGGCCACCGACGACGCGATCTACGACGCGTTCGCGGACTGGGCGCTCGGGCGGGGCATCGAGCTGTACCCGGCGCAGGACGAGGCGGCCCTCGAGATCGCGTCCGGCGCCCACCTCATCGTCTCGACGCCGACCGGGACGGGGAAGTCGCTCGTCGCGGTCGCCGCGCACTTCGCGGCGCTCGCCCGCGGCCGCCGCTCGTACTACACGGCGCCCATCAAGGCGCTCGTCTCCGAGAAGTTCTTCGCGCTGGTCGAGCTC
Organism: Clavibacter sp. MX14-G9D; assembly: GCF_032917815.1. Lineage (NCBI taxonomy): Bacteria > Bacillati > Actinomycetota > Actinomycetes > Micrococcales > Microbacteriaceae > Clavibacter > Clavibacter sp. MX14-G9D. The sequence continues at coordinate 21,968 of NZ_JAVCVL010000018.1, forward strand.
TTCGGCGCGGCGCAGGTGGGCATGGTCACGGGCGACTCGTCGGTGAACCCGGACGCGCCGATCATCTGCTGCACGGCCGAGATCCTCGCGAACCGCGCGCTCCGCGGCGGCGCGGACACCCCCGTCGACCAGGTCGTGATGGACGAGTTCCACTTCTACGCGGATCCGCAGCGCGGCTGGGCGTGGCAGGTCCCGCTCCTGCTGCTCCCGCACGCGCAGTTCGTGCTCATGTCGGCGACCCTCGGCGACGTGACCGACCTCGCGGACGACCTCACGCGGCGCACCGGCCGCCCGACCGCCCGGATCACGGGCATCGAGCGTCCCGTCCCCCTCTCCTTCCACTACGCGGTGACGCCCGTGCAGGAGACCGTCGAGGAGCTCCTCGACACGAAGCAGGCGCCCGTCTACATCGTGCACTTCGCGCAGGCGGCGGCCCTGGAGCGGGCGCAGGCCCTGTCCAGCATCAGGATCGTCACGCGAGAGCAGCGCGACGAGATCGCCGAGCTGATCGGCGCGTTCCGCTTCAGCACGGCCTTCGGGAAGACCCTCTCGCGGCTCGTGCGCGCGGGGATCGGCGTCCACCACGCGGGCATGCTGCCCAAGTACCGGCGGCTCGTGGAGCAGCTCGCGCAGCAGGGCCTCCTCCGGGTCATCTGCGGCACGGACACGCTCGGCGTCGGCATCAACGTCCCCATCCGCACGGTGCTGTTCACGGGCCTCACCAAGTACGACGGCACCCGGATGCGGCAGCTGAACGCCCGCGAGTTCCACCAGATCGCGGGCCGCGCGGGCCGGGCCGGCTACGACACCGCCGGCACCGTGGTGGCGCAGGCGCCCGAGCACGAGACCGAGAACCTGAAGATGCTGGAGCGCGCGGGCGACGACGTGAAGAAGCGCCGCAAGCTCGTGCGCAAGAAGGCGCCCGAGGGCTTCGTGTCCTGGGGCGAGCCGAGCTTCCGCAAGCTCATCGACGCCGAGCCGGAGCGCCTGACCTCGAGCATGCAGGTGAGCCACGCGATGATGCTCAACGTCATCGCGCGCGGCGGCGACGTCTTCCAGAGCATGCGGGCTCTCGTCGAGGACAACCACGAGCCGCGGATCCGCCAGCTCGCGCTCGCCCGCCGCGCCCTCGCGATCTACCGGACGCTGCGCACCGCGGGCATCGTCGAGCAGGAGGCGGACCCCCACGGCGGGCCCACGCGCATCACCCTCACGGTCGACCTGCAGGCCGACTTCGCGCTCAACCAGCCGCTGTCGCCGTTCGCGGTCGCGGTGTTCGAGATCCTGGACCGCGAGTCCCCGACCTACGCGCTCGACATGGTGAGCGTGGTCGAGGCGACGCTCGACGACCCGCGGCCGATCCTCGCCCAGCAGCAGTTCAGGGCCCGCGGCGAGGCCGTGCAGGCGATGAAGGCGGACGGCATCGAGTACGACGAGCGCATGGAGCTGCTCGAGTCCGTCACGCACCCGAAGCCGCTCGAGGAGCTGCTCGACCAGTCGTTCACGACGTACGCGGCGAGCCAGCCGTGGATCGGCGACTTCGCGCTCAGCCCCAAGTCGGTGGTCCGCGACATGTACGAGCGCGCGATGAGCTTCAGCGAGCTGATCTCGTTCTACGGGCTCATGCGCTCCGAGGGGCTGGTGCTGCGCTACCTCTCGGACGCGTTCCGGGCGCTGCGCCAGACCATCCCGGACGAGGCGAAGACCGAGGAGCTGCTCGACGTCATCGAGTGGCTCGGCGAGCTCGTGCGCCAGGTCGACTCGAGCCTCCTGGACGAGTGGGAGGAGCTGTCGCACCCGACCGCCGCGCCCGGCGACGCGCCCGTGCTGCCGCCCGCGCCGAAGCTGCTCACGGCGAACACGCGGGCCTTCCGGATCCTCGTGCGCAACGAGATGTTCCGCCGCGTGCAGCTGGCGGCGCGGGAGGACCTGGCCGCCCTCGGCGAGCTGGACGCGCAGTCCGGCTTCGACGCGGACGCCTGGGGCGACGCGCTCGACGCCTACTTCGGCGAGTACGACCGCATCCTCACGGACGGCGACGCGCGCAGCCAGGCGCTCGTGACCATCACCGAGCACGCGACCGAGTGGCGGGTGCGCCAGGCGCTGCACGACCCCGAGGGCGACCACGACTGGGGGATCGAGGCGGTCGTCGACCTCGACGCGTCGAACGAGGCCGGCGAGGCCGTCGTGCGCGTGACCCGCGTGGGCACGCTCTCGTGAGCGCCGGGGCGACCGGCGCCACGGGGGCGGCAGGGGCGCCGGCGCTGCCGGACCTCGCCGGGCGGACCGCGCTCGTCTCGGGCGCCAACGGCGGCGTCGGCTTCTGGACGTCCGTGCAGCTCGCCGCCGCGGGTGCCCGGGTGCTCCTCGCGTGCCGCTCGGCCGAGCGCGGGGACGCCGCCGCCAGGGCCGTCCAGGCGCGCGTCCCGGGGGCGGACGTCGAGGTCGTGCCGCTCGACCTCGCCCGCCTCGACGGCGTCGACGCGTGCGTCACCGCTGTCCGCGAGGACCTCGACGCCATCGTGGCCAACGCCGGCGTCACCCCCGCGGGGGGCCGCGCCCGGCACCGCCGGACGACGGTCGACGGCTTCGAGGAGATGATGGGCACCAACGCCCTCGGACACCTCGCGCTCGTCGCCGGGCTCGCGCCGCGCCTGCGCGCCGGGGGACGGGTCGTGATGCTCGGCTCCCTCGCGCACCGCTTCTCGCCCCTCGACCTCGGCAACCTGGCGGGGGAGGGCCGCATGCCGGCGCTCGTCCGCTACGGGCGCTCGAAGACCGCGTGCATGATGCTCGCCGCCGAGCTCGACCGCCGGTGGCGCGCCGCGGGATCGGACCGGATCGCCGTCTCGGCGCATCCCGGGTACGCGGTCGACGCGCTGACTCCGCCGCAGGATCCGGGCGCACGGGCGACGGGGGCCGCCGCCGCCCGCCGACGCGTCGCCGCTCCCGCCCGCGTGCTCGTCCAGGGCAAGGACGCCGGTGCCTGGCCCGTCGTCCACGCTGCCGTCGCGGACGGCGTGACGGGCGGGTCCTCCTGGGGGCCGTCCGGGGC
>NZ_JAVCVL010000180.1:0-5659 GCF_032917815.1 Clavibacter sp. MX14-G9D
GCCCGTCCGGTGCCGGTCGCCGGCCCGGCGTCCCGGCTGCGGGGCACTGCGCGTTGCGGCTCGGGCGAGCGGGCGAGCGTGGGATCCGCCTCCTCGCCGGCCCAGCTGAGGGCGTCGTCGTCGGGAGTTCGCGGCATCCCCCGATGGTACGCGGTCGGATCCGGACGCCCGCCGCACGGACGGCCGCTCGTCGCACGCCCGGACACCCGCCCGCCGCGGGGCTCCCGGACGCGGAGACGCCCGGCCGCACGAGGCGGCCGGGCGTCCGGCGATGCGGGTGGAGCGGGGACTAGCGGGCGACCGAGCCGTCCGTGTAGTCGTCGTCGGCCTTGTTCCACGCGAACAGCTTGCGCAGCTCGCGGCCGGTGGACTCGATCGGGTGCTGCTCGCCCTTCTTGCGCAGCTCGAGGAACTCCGGCGCGCCGGCGTCCTGGTCCGCGATGAAGCGCTCGGCGAAGGCGCCGGACTGGATGTCCGCGAGGACGGCCTTCATGTTCTCCTTGACGTCCGGCGAGATGACGCGCGGTCCGGAGACGTAGTCGCCGTACTCGGCGGTGTCGGAGATGCTCCAGCGCTGCTTCGCGATGCCGCCCTCCCACATCAGGTCGACGATGAGCTTCAGCTCGTGCAGCACCTCGAAGTACGCGATCTGCGGCTGGTAGCCCGCCTCGATCAGCGTCTCGAAGCCGTACTGGACCAGCTGCGAGGTGCCGCCGCAGAGCACGGCCTGCTCGCCGAACAGGTCGGTCTCGGTCTCCTCGGTGAAGGTGGTGCGGATGCCGCCGGCGCGGAGGCCGCCGATGCCCTTGGCGTAGCTCCACGCCATGTCCCACGCCTTGCCGGACGCGTCGACCTCGACGGCCACGATGACGGGGACGCCGCGGCCGGCCTCGAACTCGCGGCGCACGGTGTGGCCCGGGCCCTTCGGGGCGACGAGGACGACGTCCACGCCCTCGGGCGCCTCGATGTAGCCGAAGCGGATGTTGAAGCCGTGCGAGAAGACGAGCGTCTTGCCCTCGGTGAGGTTGTCGCGCACGCTCTCGGCGTAGAGGCCGCGCTGGTGCTGGTCGGGCGCGAGGATCACGATGACGTCGGCCCAGGCGGACGCCTCGGCGGGGGTCTGGACCGTGAAGCCCTGCTCCTCGGCCTTGGCGCGGCTCTTCGAGCCCTCCTTGAGGCCGACGACGACCTCGACGCCGGAGTCGCGGAGGTTCAGCGCGTGCGCGTGCCCCTGCGAGCCGTAGCCGATGACGGCCACCTTGCTGCCCTGGATGAGCGAGAGGTCGGCGTCCTTGTCGTAGACGATGTCAGTCACGTGGTGGATCTCCTTGTTCTGTCGTCCCCGCGGGTGGCGCGAGGGGCGGTGCCGGGCAGCCCCGCGCGGACGCGGGGTCGGATCTGATGGGTCGGGAGGCGGGCTACGCCGTGCGGAACACGCGGTCGGTGATGGACTTCGACCCGCGGCCCATGGCGAGGAGGCCCGACTGCGCGAGCTCCTTGATGCCGAAGGGCTCGAGCACGCGGAGCAGGGCCTGGACCTTGCCCGAGTCGCCCGTGACCTCGATGATGAGCGCGTCCGTGGCCACGTCGACGACGCGGGCGCGGAACAGGTTGACGGCCTCGAGCACCTGCGAGCGGGTCGTGTTGTCCACGCGCACCTTGACGAGCAGGTGCTCGCGCTCGACCGCCTGGCCGGGGTCGAGCTCCACGATCTTGATGACGTTGACGAGCTTGTTCAGCTGCTTGGTCACCTGCTCGAGCGGGAGCGCCTCGACGTCGACGACGACCGTGATGCGGGACAGGCCCTCGATCTCGCTCGCGCCCACGGCGAGCGACTCGATGTTGAAGCCGCGACGGGCGAACAGGCCCGCGACGCGGGTGAGGAGGCCCGGCTTGTCCTCCACCAGGAGGCTCAGGATGTGGCTCACTTCTCGGTCCTCCCGGTCTCGGCGAGGTCGTCGTCCCAGTCGGGCGCGTGGTCGCGGGCGTACTGCACGGCGCTGTTGCTGAGGCCCTGCGGGACCATCGGCCACACCATCGCGTCGCGGCTGACCACGAAGTCGATGACGACGGGGCGGTCGTTGGTCGCGAGCGCCAGGCGGATCGCGTCGTCCACCTCCTCGGGCTTGGTGACGCGGATCCCGAGGGCGCCGTAGGCGTCGGCCATCTTCACGAAGTCGGGCACCATGCGGGTGCCGCCGCCCGTGTTCAGGTCGGTGTTGGAATAGCGGCCCTCGTAGAACAGGGTCTGCCACTGGCGCACCATGCCGAGCGACGAGTTGTTGATGATCGCGACCTTGATGGGGATGTCGTTGATCGTGCAGGTGGCGAGCTCCTGGTTGGTCATCTGGAAGCAGCCGTCGCCGTCGATGGCCCACACGTGGCGGTCGGGCTGGGCGACCTTCGCGCCCATCGCGGCGGGCACCGAGTAGCCCATGGTGCCGGCGCCGCCGGAGTTCAGCCAGGAGTTGGGGCGCTCGTACTTGATGAACTGCGCCGCCCACATCTGGTGCTGGCCGACGCCGGAGGCGAACACGCCCTCCGGGCCGGTGATCTCGCCGATGCGCTGGATGACGTACTGCGGGGCCAGCGCGCCGTCGGCGGGCGGGGTGTAGCCGAGGGGGAACTCCTCGCGGAGCCCCTCGAGGTACGTCCACCAGTCGGCGATGTCCTGCGGGGCGGAGGCGGCGGCCTTCGCCTCGCGGAACGCGACGACGAGGTCGGCGATGACGTCCTTCGCGTCGCCCACGATCGGGACGTCCGCGATGCGGATCTTCGAGATCTCGGCGGGGTCGACGTCGACGTGCACGACCTTCGCGTTCGGGGCGAACAGCGACGCCTTGCCGGTGACCCGGTCGTCGAAGCGGGCGCCGAGCGAGACGAGGAGGTCCGACTCCTGGAGCGCCAGCACGGCCGGGACCGTGCCGTGCATCCCGGGCATGCCGAGCTGCTGCGGGTGGGAGTCGGGGAAGGCGCCGCGGGCCATGAGCGTCGTGACGACGGGCGCGCCGACCGCCTCGGCCAGCGCCAGCAGCTCCTCGTGCGCCTTGGCGCGGATCACGCCGCCGCCCACGTACAGCACGGGCTTCCTCGCCTCGACGAGCAGCTGCGCGGCGGCCTGGATCTGCTTGCCGTGCGCCTTGACGACGGGGCGGTAGCCGGGGAGGTCGATCTTCGGCGGCCAGTGGAACGGCGCCTCGAGCTGCTGCGCGTCCTTCGTGATGTCGACGAGCACGGGGCCCGGGCGGCCCGTGGAGGCGATGTGGTACGCCGACGCGATGGTCGACGGGATGTCCTCGGGACGGGTCACCAGGAAGCTGTGCTTCGTGATGGGCATCGTGATGCCCACGATGTCGGCCTCCTGGAAGGCGTCGGTGCCCATGAGGGTGGAGAACACCTGGCCCGTGATGGCGAGGAGCGGGACCGAGTCCATGTACGCGTCCGCGATGGCGGTGACGAGGTTCGTCGCACCGGGCCCGGAGGTCGCGATGCAGACGCCCGTGCGTCCGCTCGAGGACGCGTAGCCCTCGGCGGCGTGGCCGGCGCCCTGCTCGTGGCGGACGAGGATGTGGCGCAGCTTCGTCGAGTCCATGAGCGGGTCGTAGGTGGGGAGGATGGCGCCGCCGGGCAGGCCGAAGATGTCGTCGACCCCGAGGAGCTCGAGGGTGCGGACGACGGCCTCGGCTCCCGTGAGCATCTCGTCGCCCTGATGGGCGGTGGGGGCCTGCGGCGTGGGCGGCGGGGTGGGCAGAGCTGGCATGGGTGCGCGATTCCTGGGAGAGGGTGCGGAAGGTGAGGAGGGGGTCATCCCGTGATCGCGCCCTCGGCGGCCGAGTGCACGAGACGGGCGTACTTGGCGAGGACTCCGCGCGTGTAGCGCGGCGGGAGAGGTGCCCACCCCTCACGGCGGGCGGCGAGCTCGGCCTCGTCGACCAGTAGGTCGAGCGTGCGAGCGGCGATGTCGACACGGATCCGGTCTCCATCGCGCACGAAGGCGACGGGACCTGCGTCCACCGCCTCGGGAGCCATGTGGCCGATGCACAGTCCGGTTGTGCCGCCTGAGAATCGACCGTCCGTCAAGAGTAGTACATCCTTGCCGAGGCCCGCGCCCTTGATGGCGCCGGTGATCGCGAGCATCTCGCGCATGCCGGGGCCGCCCTTCGGGCCCTCGTAGCGGATGACGACGACGTCGCCCTTCGAGATGCGGCCCTCCGTCAGCGCGTCCATGGCGGCGCGCTCGCGCTCGAACACGCGGGCCGGGCCCTCGAACACGTCGAGGTCGAAGCCGGCGGTCTTGACGACCGCGCCCTCGGGGGCCAGCGAGCCGTGCAGGACGCTGATGCCGCCGGTCGCGTGGATGGGGTCGTCGAGCGTGCGGATGACCGTGCCGTCGAGGTCCGCGAGGTCCATCGACTCGAGGTTCTCCCGCATGGTGCGGCCCGTGACCGTCATGACGTCGCCGTGCAGGAGCCCCGCGTCGAGCAGGGCCTTCATGACCACGGGCACGCCGCCGACGCGGTCGACGTCGTTCATGACGAAGCGGCCGAAGGGCTTGAGGTCGCCGAGGTGCGGGACGCGGTCGGCGATGCGGTTGAAGTCGGACAGCTGCAGGTCGACCTCCGCCTCGCGCGCGATGGCGAGGAGGTGGAGGACCGCGTTGGTGGATCCGCCGAACGCCATGACGACGGAGATGGCGTTCTCGAACGCCTCCTTCGTCATGATGTCGCGCGCCGTGATGCCCTTCGCGATGAGGTTGACGACGGCCTCGCCGGAGCGGTGCGCGAAGTAGTCGCGGCGGCGGTCGGCGCTCGGCGGGGCGGCGGAGCCCGGGAGGCTCATGCCGAGGGCCTCGGCGACGCTCGCCATGGTGTTGGCCGTGTACATGCCGCCGCAGGCGCCCTCGCCCGGGCAGATGGCCTTCTCGATGCGGGTCAGGTCCTCCTGGCTCATCGTGCCGGCCTTGCACGCGCCGACGGCCTCGAAGGCGTCGATGATCGTGACGTCCTTCTCGGTGCCGTCCGAGAGCTTGACCCAGCCGGGCGCGATGGACCCCGCGTAGAGGAACACCGACGAGAGGTCGAGGCGGGCGGCCGCCATGAGCATGCCGGGCAGCGACTTGTCGCAGCCCGCGAGGAGGACGGAGCCGTCGAGGCGCTCGGCCATCATCACGGTCTCGACGCTGTCCGCGATGACCTCGCGGGAGACGAGCGAGAAGTGCATGCCCTCGTGGCCCATGGAGATGCCGTCGCTGACGGAGATGGTGCCGAACTGCAGCGGATAGCCGCCTCCCGCGTGGACGCCCTCCTTCGACGCCTGCGCGAGACGGTCGAGGCTGAGGTTGCAGGGGGTGATCTCGCTCCAGGAGCTGGCGACGCCGATCTGGGGCTTCACCCAGTCCTCGTCGCCCATGCCGACGGCGCGGAGCATGCCGCGCGCCGCGGTGGCCTCGATCCCATCGGTGACGTCGCGGCTCCGGGGCTTCATGTCGATCTCAGGCATGGCATGAGTTTAGGTCCTCGCGCGGAGCGCTCCCGGCGCCGGGCGGGCCCGGCGTGCGCCGCACGGGCCCGCCCGGACGGGTCGGCAGGTCAGCCGATGCCCGGGGGCAGCCCGCCTCCGCCACTTCCTCCGCGAGGACCTCCTCGTCGACGAGCTGGAG
>NZ_JAVCVL010000181.1:0-5616 GCF_032917815.1 Clavibacter sp. MX14-G9D
AACGATCGGCGGGAGGGGCCCCGGCCGCGTGACGGCGACTCAGGCGAGGGGGCGCTCGGCGGGGCCGGCGGCGCCCTCGGCGGCCTCGACCCGGAGGAGCCGCCCATCGTCCTGCCGACGCCCACGCCCACGCCGTCCGCCGTGGAGGCGACCGAGGAGGGCGGCTTCACCACCTGCGTCGACGCCTCTCCCGCGGCCCTCGCGGCCGTGAACGCGAGCATCGCCGCGGATCCCGGCCCCTACCCGGGCCTGCAGCTCGACGGCCTCGAGACGATGTGGGACGCCGAGCAGGAGGTCTGGACGCTCGCCGGGATGATCGGCCCCGTCGGCGTGGAGCCGGGCCCCGAGGCCGGGAACCGGGTCGCCCTGTGGGCGACCGACCAGGACCCGACCCGGGACGACTTCGCGGGCACGATCTGGTCGGCCGTGAACGGAAGCGACATGGTGTCCGCGGCACCGCAGCTGGAGTCGTTCCCCCAGCTCACCATGGACGGCCCGGATCCCGCCGGGCTGTGGTGCAGCGACCTCTACCCGGAGGCCGCGGGCGGCTGACCCGCAGGCGGCGGACCCGCGGGCGGCGGGGCCGAGCACGGCTGCGCGCGCAGCCACAGGTCCACCTCGCGGCTCGAGCGCAGCCGCACGATCCGCAGGTGCGGGTGCGCGATCGCCGCGCGCACGATCCGCTGCCGCAGCTTCGACCGGCCCTCCCATCCCCATCGGATGATGTGCGCCGGGTCCGTGAGGATCGTGCGGAGCGGCGGCTCCACGTTCCCGTGCCAGAGCGGCACGCGGTACCAGCGCCGGTGGAGAGTGCGGCGGATGAGGCGCCCCATGTGCACCGTCACGGGCAGGTCGAGCCACACGAGCGTGTCCGCGCGCGACGGCAGCAGGTCCCCGAGCTGCGTCGTGTACTGCCACTCGGTGGTCCACGCGTCCCGGGCGGCGAATGCGGCCACGTCGTCGCGGAAGCCGGGCAGCTCGGTCCAGCCGGGACCGTGGAACAGCGCGTCGAGCTCCTCGTACGGCACGCCGGTGCGCACGTGGAGCCGACGCGCGAGCGTGGTCTTGCCGGTGCCGGCGGGCGCGCCGATGAGGATCCGCCGGGCGGGGGGATCCAGGCGGTCGAGGGCTCCGAGCATCCGCCGATCCTAGGCGGGTCGGCCGCGGAGGCGCGGGGAGCCGGTACCGCGCCGACCGGAGTTGACTGGCCGGGTGCAGACGTTCCTCCCCTACCCGGACCTCGCGGCGAGCATGGCCGTGCTCGACGACAAGCGGCTCGGGAAGCAGCGCGTGGAGACGCTCCAGGTGATGAAGGCGCTGATCGTGCCCGGGTACGGCTGGCAGAGCCATCCCGTCACGCGCATGTGGCGCGGCTACCGTCCGGCGCTCATGGAGTACCAGGAGGCGACGTGCGCCGAGTGGACCCGGCGCGGCTTCGCCGACACCTGCTTCGAGAAGACCCTCGCGATCCTCGCCGAGGTGCCCGAGGACCTGGCCGCGTACACGGAGGGCCGGTTCCCGCAGCCGCCGTGGTGGGGCCGCGAGGACATGCACCTGTCCCACCGCTCGAAGCTGCTGGCGAAGGCGCCGGAGCTGTACCGTCCGGCCTTCCCCGCGGATCCGGACGACCTCGACTACGTCTGGCCGGGCGCGAGCGCCTGACCCGCGGCGGGACCCGCGCTCCGGATCACGTCTCCCCAGTCGGGGGTACTCTGTCCGCGTGAGTCACACGAGCAGCGCGACGCCCTCGGGGCGTGGGGAGGTCGTCGGCGGCGTGCCCGCCGGCACCAGGTAGTCGCGGACCCGCGGCGCCCCCGCCCGGACGGCGCGACCCGGCGCGCGTGGATCCCGAGGATCCGGCCGCCGACCCGAGCTCCCTCCCATCCGCCGCGGCGCAGGCGTCGCGGCCCCTCACGAACGGCACACCATGCTCCCCCTCACCGAGTCCGACATCCGCGCGTCCCTCGTCAACGCGTCGCAGCGCGAGGCGCGCGACCTCCGCCTCCCCGACGGCTTCGCCGACCTCCGCTGGGATCGCCTCGACTACCTCGGCTGGCGCGACCCGAAGGCCCTGCAGCGCGGCTACGTCGTCGTCCCGGTGGGTGACCGGCTCGTCGGCGTGCTCCTGCAGCAGGCTGCCACGGCGCCCCGATCCCGCGCCCAGTGCACCTGGTGCCAGGACGTGCGGCTGCCCGTCCCGGTCTCCTTCTACAGCGCCCGCCGCGCCGGGGCCGCGGGTCGCAACGGCAACACCATCGGCACGCTCGTCTGCACGGACTTCGAGTGCAGCGCGAACGTGCGGAGGCCCCGGCCGATCCCGTACCTGGGCTTCGACCCGGATGCGGCCACCGCGCAGCTCATCGACGACCTGGGGTCCCGGGTCGCCTCGTTCGCGGCCGACGTCGCGACGACGGCCTGACACCCGGCCGGGTCAGGCGAGGGGCGGGCTCAGGCACCGCCCGGGTCCGGCGCAGTCCCGCGTCGGGCCCCGGCCGGGTCAGGCGCGAGGCGGGCAGACGGCCGCGAGGGCCGTGCGGAGGGCCTTGCGGTGCACGTCGTCGAGCCCTCCGCCGAGCGCTCCCCGCGCTTCGGTGACGAGGTGGCGGCAGGCGGGATCGTCGAGGGCGTCGGCCGCGTCGCCGATGGCGGGGATCAGCCGCGCGTCGATGGCGTCGATGCGCGGTCGCACCACGGTGGCGAGGTCGGGCGCGGTCGCGGGCGCCTCCTCCGGGTGGGCGCGCCAGCGGGCGAGGAGGGCATGCTGCACCTGCGTGCTCGCGGCGATCTGAGCCCGGATGATCCGCTCCGCGGCCACGGGATCGACCCCGTCCGCCCGCGCCGCGCGGACGGTGGCGTCGACGACGGCCTGCTCCCGCACGGGATCCGTCACGGGCCTCCCGGACAGCCGCTTGGACGCGGCCACGTCGTCGGCCACCTCCAGGCGGTCGAGCACCGCCGCCGCGACGGCCGTCACCTCGCGCTGGGCGTCGGCTCCGACGCGCGGAGCAGCCAGGGCGGGCGTCGCCCCGACCAGCGCGACGGCGAGGGAGACGAGGGACGCGATGACGACCCCGGGCGCGCGACGGGTGCGACGGGTGCGACGGGAGGATGCGAGGGGCGCGTGACCGGGGCGGGGCAGGGAGCGCCGCGGCGACGGGATGCGGAGCGGGGCGCGGCGGGGCATGGCGGATCCGTTCGGGTTGGCGGCGGGGAGCGCGCGGGTGGCGACGACGGGGGGGGGCACGGGTGCGGACGAGCAAAGCGCATCCGGCCGCTCGCCGTGCCCCGCATCCACAGGCGGACCGGGGTGCTTGGGCATGTGGACAGCCGGGACCGCGGCGAGCGCTCCCCGACCTAGCCTCGGCATCCCGGACGAGCTCGGCACGAGCCCGGCACCGTCCGCGGCTCGACCCGATCACGAGCCCGTCCCCACGGCCGGCGGCTGCCCCACGCCGTCGCGCCGCCGTGCCGCCCCGGCACCCACCCGAACAGAAGGAACCCCCATGAAGCTCCTCTCCCGCCGTGGATTCACGACGGTCGCCGCCGTCGCCGTCGTCGCCGCGCTCGGCCTCCAGGCTCCGGCCCAGGCCGCGACGTCCGGCCACCCCCGCAACCCCGATCCCACGCTCGCCAGCATCTCCTCGATGACGGGTCCCGAGAAGGCGCACAAGACGCGCGTCCTCCCCACGGACGTCACCGGGTTCGGCGGCGGCACGATCTTCTACCCCACCAACACGCAGGGGAAGACCGTGGGCGCGGTGGTCCTGGCGCCGGGATTCACCGGCCTCAAGGGCAGCGTCGGCTGGTACGGCCCGGCGCTCGCCTCGCAGGGCTTCATCGTGCTCAACATGGACACGCTCGACACGGGCGACTTCCCGAACGCCCGCGCCGCCCAGATCGGCGCCGCCGTGGACTACCTCAAGGAGGCACCCGTGCTGAAGGGCCGCCTCGACCCGTCGCGCATCGCGGTCGCCGGGTACTCCATGGGCGGCGGCGGCGCCCTGAAGCTCGCGACCACGCATCCGGAGCTGAAGGCCGTGCTCGCGTTCGCTCCCTACTACGCGACCGACGACCTGAGCAGCACCGAGCTCCCCGCCGCGGGATCCATCACGACGCCGACGCTCATCATCACGGGGCAGGCGGACGACCTCGCGGTCCCCGCGACCTTCGGCCGGGCCTACTACGACCAGCTCCCGAAGTCGACGCCGCGCCAGTACCTCGAGCTGGCCGGTGCCACGCACGAGGCGCCCCAGCACAAGAACGCGGACATCCTGAGCGCGTCGATCGCCTTCCTCAAGACGTTCGTCGACCAGGACCAGCGCTACGCGGGGTTCGCGTTCCCCGCCCCGCAGCGGGCCGGCCTCAGCGTGTCCGAGAGCGTCCGCTGACCCGACCGCACCCCGCACGACCGTGACGAGACGGCGACCGGCACCCGGTCGCCGTCTCGGCGTCTCGGCGTCTCGGCGCCTCGGCGTCTCGCAGCCGCGCGACCTCGCGCGCTCGCCCTGCATCGATCAGGAGCGCCGGGTCCGATCGCGGCGCGGCGCGGCGCGGCGCGGCGCGGCGCGGCGCGGCGACGTCAGACCGGGCAGCGCACCTGGGTGCGGGGGCCCGAGCGGTCGATGTCGTGGTCCGGCATCGGCTTCCCGCACATGGGGCATAGCCGGGACTGCGGCTCGGGCACCGGATCGTCGGTGTACGGCCCGAGGGGCGGCGCTCCGAGGTAGGGCCGCAGCCGCTCGTTGAACCGCTCGACCGCCGCGCCGAATCCCCGGGCCCGGCCGTCGCCCTCACTCTTACCGCGTGTCATAGTATTCAGTGTACGCGGTATTCGGACTCCGGCTCCCGGGCATCGCCGGGACGGCGAGCCATGACAGGAAGCGGGACGCGCATGAGCACCGACCCCCTCGCGCTCGAGAGCCAGGTCTGCTTCGCCGCCGTCCTCGCCGCGCGCACCGTCGTGTCGATCTACCGCCCGATCCTCGAGCCGCTCGGGCTCACCCATCCGCAGTACCTCGTCATGCTCGCCCTGTGGGAGCGCGACGGCCGGTCGATCTCCGACCTCGGATCCGCCCTGCAGCTGGAGCCCGCGACCCTCACGCCGCTGCTCAAGCGCCTCCAGGGCGCCGGGCTGGTGCGGCGCGCGCGGAGCGAGGAGGACGAGCGGGTGGTGCTCGTCACGCTCACCGACGACGGGCGGGCGCTGCGCGCGGAGGCCGAGCACGTGCCCGGACGGGTGGCCACGAGGACCGGCATGTCGGTCGCCGAGCTGACCGGGCTCCGCGACACCCTGCACCGCTTCGTCGACCGCCTGGGCACCGCCTCCGCCTGACGCTCGCTCGACCGCATCCGGATCCGCGCACCTCCGCGGCAGCCGCAGTCGCCGCGCCCGGAGGAGCGGCGGCTCAGGAGCTGGGTCGTCGCGGGGTGCTCCGGGTGGCCCGCCGGATGCAGAGCGCCGCGGCGGACGCGCACACCACGGCGGCGAGCACCGCCCCGGGCCAGCCGAGGCTCGGCTCCGCCCAGCACTCGCCGGGGATGCCCGCGTAGTCGCGGCAGCCGCCCGACCAGACGCCGACCGCGAGCACCCCGAGCGCGAGCAGCACGACGGCGGCG
>NZ_JAVCVL010000182.1:0-5609 GCF_032917815.1 Clavibacter sp. MX14-G9D
CGACCCGGCGCCGCTGGATCCGCCGTCCGTCGACCCGCCGTCCGACGGCCCGAGGTCCGTCGCAGGATCGGCGGGGCGTCCGTCGCGGTCGCCGTCCCCGGACGGGGACCCGTCGGAGGTCGAGACGGCCGCGGCCCCGCCGCCGTCGGCGGTCGCGGGACGTCGGGACCGGCCGGTCGACCTGGGGGAACCGGAGCCGGAGCGCGCGCCGCGCCCGCGGAGGGGCAGCACGCCGAGGCCGAGGATCACGACGATGACCGCGGCGATGATGACGGCGGAGGCGTCCATCAGCTCGCGCCCGGCACCACGATGCCGCGCTCGTAGGCGAACACGACGGCCTGCACGCGGTCCCGCACGCCGAGCTTGAGCAGGAGGCGCGAGACGTGCGTCTTCACGGTGGCCTCCCCGAGGTACAGCCGTACGGCGATCTCCGCGTTGGCGAGGCCCTCCGCGAGCAGTCGGAGCACCTCCAGCTCGCGGTCCGTGAGGGTCGCCACGCGCGGGTCGGTGGGGATCGTGGGCGCGGCGGCGGGCGCGGCGTCCTCGTGGGGTGCCGCCGATCCGCGGGCGAACCGCTCGATGACCCGGCGCGTGACGTCGGGGGACAGCAGCGCGTCGCCGCGCGCGATGACGTGCACCGCCTCCACGAGCGACTCCGGCGACGCGCTCTTCAGCACGAACCCGCTCGCGCCCGCGTCGAGCGCGGTGAAGAGGTAGTCCTCGCGGTCGAAGGTGGTGAGCATGAGGACCCCGGCGGTGATCGCCGGGTCCTGCACGATGCGGCGCGTGGCCTCGAGGCCGTCGACGCGGGGCATCTGCACGTCCATGCAGATGACGTCCGGACGGAGCTCCGCGGCGCGGCGCACGCCCTCCTCGCCGTCGGCCGCCTCGCCGACCACCTCGATGCCGTCCTCGCTCTCCAGGATCACGCGGAAGCCCGCGCGCACGAGCGCCTGGTCGTCGACGAGCAGGACGCGGACGGGGGCGGGCGCGATCGGGTCGGCGGTCATGCGCGGCTCTCCTCGGGGACGGGGACGGGGACGGGTGCGGGTGCGGGTGCGGGGCTCGCCGCCGCGGATGCGGGCCGCGTCGGCAGGCTGGCGCGCACGAGGTAGCCGCCGCGGGCCTTCGGGCCGATCTCGATGGATCCACCCACCGCGGCCACGCGCTCCCGCATGCCGCGCTGCCCCAGCCCGCCCGGGCCCGTCCGGGCCGGCGCGGCGGCGCTGGACGTCGCGGCGCCCGCGGGCCCCGCGTCGCTCACCTCCACCTCCACGCGGTCGGCGAGGTACCGCAGGCGCAGGTCCACGCGCGCCCCCGTGCCCGCGTGCTTCCGCACGTTCGTGAGCGACTCCTGCGCGACCCGGTAGACGATGAGGTCGACGGTCGGGGCGAGCGGCCGCGGGGTGCCGATGGTGTCGCAGGCGACCTGCAGGCCGGCGCCGCACGCGTCCGCGACGAGCTCGTGCAGCTGGTCGACGCCGCGCGTGGAGGCGGTGCGGCTCGCGTCGCCGCCCGCGCCGCCGTCCCCGGAGGATCCCGTGCCGTCCTCCTCCTGCCGGAGCGCGACGAGCATCCGGTGCAGCTCCTCGATGGCGCTGCGCGCGTTGTCCTCGACGATGCCGAGCGACGCGGCGGCCTTGTCGGCGTCGCGCGCGAGCACGCGTCGCGCGGCGCCCGCGTGCACGCCCATCACGGAGACGTGGTGCGCGACCACGTCGTGCAGCTCGCGGGCGATGCGCACCCGCTCGAGCGTGACGGCCTGCTCGGCGACGCGCTCCCGCTCGCGGGCCAGCTCCTCGGTGCGCGTCTCGAGCGCGCACCGGTCGCGGGCGGAGGCCCACGCGCGGTCGCCGAAGTACCAGGCGCCGCCGAAGTAGAGGAGGTTCGTGACGATCGAGACCAGCCCGGCCGCGACCGGCGCGGGCACCCACGCGTCGTCGGGCGCGGACTCGAAGCTCGACCCCGCGAGCGAGAAGTACCCGGACGTCTGCAGCAGCGCCGCGAAGAGCCACGCGAACATCCCGACCACGACGATGCCGCGCACGACGTTCGCCCGGAGGCGGTTCCGCCCCCAGGCGCCGAGCGAGTACATGGCGATGAACATCGCGATGTTGGAGAAGAGCACCTCGGGCACGAACTGGTACGCGCCGACGATGAAGGTCGCGCCGACCACCAGCGTCACGATCTCGGGCTGCAGGCGGCGGAAGGCGAGCGAGCCGGTCATGAGCAGGATCCATGCTCCGATGACCCACAGCGGCGGCCGCGACGGGTACATGCCGATCGCGTAGTAGAGCATGCAGCTCCCCGTGGTGCACACGAGCATCACGAGGGCGAGCAGCATGTCGAAGCGGAGGCCGGCGCGGTCCGGGCGCGGGCGGACCCAGAAGCGGTCGACGCTGTCGGGGGCGGATGCGGCGCTCATCCGTCCACGGTATCGACGCGGTCCGGCGCGCCGCATCCGTCGGATGACGGAACGGGGCCGGCGGCAGCGCGTCAGCCCGTCGCGGGATCGGGTGCGGGGTAGCGGAACTGCATCCCGATGGCGCCGATGCTCCCGGTCCAGACCATGTCGGCCCCGCGCCGGTCGAGGGGCGGCTCGAGGGGGTCGATCGAGTCGGCCAGGCCGAGCTCGGCGATCCAGTCCTCGATGATCTCCTGCCGGCTGTCGTGCGTGTACGCGTCGGCCGAGCCGATGAAGTGCACGAAGTCCGCGTCGCCGAGCCGCCATGCCAACGGGCGCAGGCCGCGACGGCCGCCCTCCTCGTTCCAGGCGACCGCGATGAGGAGCTCGATGTCCTCCCGGCGGAGGAAGCGCGGTCTCGGGGGATGCGGTGCGTCGGGCATGGACGTCTTCTCGATCGTCGTGCGGCAGTGATCAGGCACGTTCACGTGAGGCGTTGCGGGACAGGCCACCGAGTCCGAGCCCGGCGTGCTCGCGATCGCCTACCGGGCCCAGCTCACATCCGTCGGCTCGGGTCCGTCGGCTGCTGTGTTCGCGACCACGTCCCCGGCTGTTGCGCTCCGGTGTCGTGGCACGACGCCCCCAGCATCGGGTAACAACTCGGGACTGGTCGGACCTTAGGCCGGATCCGCGTCGAGCGCCATAGCCAGCGCGATAGTGGGGCGCTGCTCCCACCCGCGCGCGGGCCGCCGATCCGGCGATGCGGCCGCCTGCCACGTGACGGGACGCTGAGGGGGGACACCGGGATAGGCCGCATGGGTCAACCGGTGGCAGACTGGCGGCCCGGGCGCATCCGCTCGTCCGTCTCCCCCGCCCCGTCGCGGATCCCTCCCCCGCGTGCCGCCCGCCCGCCCCGAGGCGCCCGACCCGTCCCGCGCCCTCGTGGCCCGCCCCTGCGCTCGCCGGCCGGATCCGCCCGCACCGTCACCACCGCCGACGCCCGCCTCGGCACGAAAGGACCCCCATGTCCGACACCACCGCATCCGCCCGCCCGGCGTCGGGCGGCGCCGAGCCGTCCGCCGCGCCCGGCTCCGGACGCCCCGCCGCCCCCGTCGTCTCGCGTCGCGCCTGGCAGGCGCTCATCGTGCTGCTCGCCGGCATGTTCATCGCGCTGCTCGACACCACCATCGTGAACGTGGCGCTGCCCACGATCCGCACGAGCCTCGACGCCTCCGAGTCGACGCTGAGCTGGATCATCTCCGGCTACGCGCTCGCGTTCGGCCTGGCGCTCATCCCCGCGGGACGCCTCGGCGACCGCTTCGGGCACAAGTGGGTGTTCGTGACCGGCATCGCGCTGTTCACGCTCGCGAGCCTCGCGTGCGGCGTGGCGCAGGACGACCTCCAGCTCGTGATCTCCCGCGTGGTGCAGGGACTCGCCGGGGGCCTGTTCGTGCCGGCGGTGACCGCGTTCATCCAGCTGCTGTTCCCGCCGCAGGTGCGCGGCAAGGCGTTCGCCATCATGGGCGCCGTCATCGGCGTCTCGTCGGCGCTCGGCCCGATCGTGGGCGGCCTCATCATCCAGGCGGCGGGGGAGGAGTCGGGCTGGCGCCTGGTCTTCTTCGTGAACCTGCCCGTCGGCCTCGCCACCGTCGTCGCCGCGGTCTTCCTGCTCCCCAGCCGCCGCGTGGCGGAGGAGGTCGCGGGCGACGTGCGCGCCCAGGCAGGCCAGCGGTCCGGCGCGCCGGCGGGCGGCGCCCCGGCCCCCGCCCAGCCCGCGGCCACGGGCGTCGACATCGTCGGCATCCTGCTCGTGAGCGCCGGCCTGGTGGCACTGCTCGTGCCGCTGATCGACGGCCAGGACCAGGGCTGGCCGCTCTGGACCTACCTCTCCCTCGCGGGCGGCGTAGTGCTCCTCGCCCTCTTCGGCGTGTGGGAGGTCGCGCAGACGAAGCGCGCGAAGAGCGTCCTCGTGCCGCCGCACCTGTTCACGCACCCCGCGTTCACGGGCGGCGTGATCCTCGCGATGGTCTACTTCGCGGCCTTCACGAGCATCTTCTTCACCATCTCGATCCTCTGGCAGTCGGGTCTCGGCAACACCGCCCTCGCCTCGGGCCTCGTCTCCATCCCGTTCGCGATCGGCAGCATCGTCGGCTCCTCGCAGAGCAACCGCCTCACGAACCGCCTCGGGCGGAACGTGCTCGTGATCGGGACGGCGCTCGTGAGCGTCGGGCTCATCTGGCTGTGGCTCGTTCTCCTGAACACGGCCGCCGCCGACCTCACCAGCTGGATGCTCCTCGTCCCGCTGCTGCTCGCGGGCGTCGGCAACGGCCTGTTCATCGCCCCGAACGCGCAGTTCATCGTCGCGACCGTCGACCCCGCCGAGGCGGGCGCGGCCTCCGGCGTGATCGGCACCGTGCAGCGCGTCGGCTCCGCGGTCGGCATCGCCGTCATCGGCAGCGTGCTGTTCGCGGGCGTCGCCGGGGCCGGGATCCGCGGACCGCAGATGGTGCCGCAGGCCTTCACCGACGCGTCCGCCTCGGCCATGGGCGTCAGCGCGATCTTCGCGGTCGTCGCCTTCGCGCTCGTGTTCGCCCTGCCGCGGCGGGTGTCGCGCGGGCACTGACCCGGCACGACCGCGGCGCCCGACGCCGCACCGCCCTCGCCGATCCGGATCCGTCCGGGTCGGCGAGTGCCGTCTCCGGGCTAGCCGGCCGCGGCGATCCGCTCGCGTAGCCGCGCGAGCCCGTCGGCGGCGCCGTGCAGCACCGAGATGTGGCCGTCGCCCGGCCGCACGACGAGCTCCGCGCCGGGCACCCGGTCCGCGAGCCAGCGCGCGTGGGCGACCGGCGCGATCCGGTCGGCGTCGCCGTGCAGCAGGATGACCGGCGCGGTGACGTCCGCGAGGTCGACGCCCCAGTCGGCGACGAGCGCGAGGTCGTCGTCGACCATGCCGCCGGGTCCCGCGTCGAAGCCGCGGGCCGCGACCCCGTCCAGCCATGCCCAGTCCGTCTGGAGCGCGCGCAGGTCGCCGTCGGTGAACATCGCCGGGTCGAACTCGGAGGCGGCGAGCGCGGCCTCCAGCTCCTCCCGGCCGGCGAGCGCGGCGCGCAGCTCCCGCTCGCCGCCCGCGTGCATGCCGGCGAACCAGTCGAGCCCCTCGGCCTCGACGGGGGCGAGCGCCGCCCCGCAGACCGCGCCGAGCACG
>NZ_JAVCVL010000183.1:0-5508 GCF_032917815.1 Clavibacter sp. MX14-G9D
GTCTTCGCCGTGCTCGTCTTCGCGGCGGCCGTCGTGGACGCGGTCGTCGCGGACCCAGCGGTGCGGGGCTTGGCCGGCGCCTTCGCCTTCGCCGGTGCCTTGGCCTTCGCCGGTGCCTTGGCCTTCGCCGGTGCCTTGGCCTTGGCCTTGGCGGGCGCCTTGGCCTTCGGCTTCGCCGGTCCCTTGGCGCGCTTGTCGGCGAGCAGCTCGACGGCCCGGTCGAAGTCGATGTCCTCGACCGACTCGCTCTTCGGGATCGTGGCGTTCGTCTCGCCGTCGGTGACGTAGGGGCCGAACCGGCCGTCCTTGACCTTGATGCCCTTGCCGCTGACGGGGTCGGCGTCGAATTCCTTGAGGGCGCTGGAGGGTCTACGCGCGCCGTACTTGGGCTGCGCGAACACCTCGAGGGCCCCGGCGAGGTCGATCTCGAAGATCTGCTCCTCGCTGGTGAGCGAGCGGGAGTCCGTGCCCTTCTTGAGGTACGGGCCGTACTTGCCGTTCTGCGCGGTTATGGGGGTCGCCGTCTCCGGATCCTCGCCCACGACGCGCGGGAGGTCCAGCAGGCGGAGCGCGGTCTCGAGGTCGACGGTCGCGAGGTCCATCGTCTTGAAGATGGAGGCCGTCCGCGGCTTCACGGCCGCCGCCTTCTTCGCCGCGGGCTTCTTGGCGGGCGCCTTCTTCGCCGGTGTCGCCGTGGGCGTCGCCGCAGCCTCGAGCACCTCGCCCGTCGCCGGGTCGACACCCTGCGCGGAAGCGGCGGGCGCCTCCTCCGGCTCCGGGTCGAGCTCGGTCACGTAGGGGCCGTACCGGCCGTCCTTCGCGACGATCTGCTTGCCGTTCTCCGGGTTGATGCCGATCACGCGGTCCGTGACGACGGGGGCGTCGATGAGCTCGCGGGCCTTCGCCGCCGTCAGCTCGTCGGGTGCCAGGTCCTCGGGGAGGTTGACGCGACGAGGCGTCGCGTCCTCCGCCGCGCCCTCCTCGTGGACCTCGAGGTAGGGCCCGTACTTGCCGATGCGCAGGGTGATGTCGTCCGCGATGCGCAGCGAGTTGATCTGCCGCGCGTCGATCTCGCCGAGGTTGTCGATGGTCGGGCGGAGGCCCTTGTGGGCGTCGTTCCCGTAGTAGAAGCCCTTCAGCCAGTCGACCCGCTCGGCCGAGCCCTCCGCGATGCGGTCGAGGTCGTCCTCCATGCCGGCGGTGAAGTCGTACTGCACGAGCTCCGTGAAGAACTCCTCCAGCAGCCGCACCACGGAGAACGCGATCCAGTTGGGCACGAGCGCCGTGCCGCGGGGCGTGACGTAGCCGCGATCCACGATGGTCGAGATGATGGCCGCGTAGGTGGACGGGCGCCCGATGCCGAGCTCCTCGAGCGTCTTCACGAGGCTCGCCTCCGTGTAGCGCGGCGGCGGGCTGGTCTCGTGGCCCTTGGCGTCGACGTCGACCAGGCGCAGGTCCTGCCCCTTCTTCAGGTCGGGGAGCTTGGCCTCGCGTGGCTCGGCGGCGCCGTGGCGCTCCTCGTCACGGCTCTCCTCGTACGCGGCCAGGAAGCCGCGGAAGGTGATGACCGTGCCCGAGGCCGCGAACTCGGCGACCTCTCCGGCGGAGGTCGGACCCGCGGCGATGACGACCGAGGCGGTGGACCCCTTCGCGTCGGCCATCTGGGAGGCGATGGTGCGCTTCCAGATGAGGTCGTACAGCTTGTGGTCGTTCCCGCGCAGGGTGGAGGCCAGCTGCTGCGGCGTGCGGAACGTCTCCCCTGCGGGGCGGACGGCCTCGTGGGCCTCCTGCGCGTTCTTGCTCTTGCCGGCGTAGAGACGCGGCTTGTCCGGCACGGTCTCGGCCCCGTAGAGCTCCGCCGCCTGCTTCCGCGCCGCGGTGATCGCCTGCTGCGAGAGCGACGGCGAGTCGGTGCGCATGTAGGTGATGTAGCCGTTCTCGTAGAGCGACTGCGCGACGCTCATGGTCTGCCGGGCCGAGAACCGCAGCTTGCGGGCGGCCTCCTGCTGCAGCGTCGACGTCGTGAAGGGGGCGGCCGGCCGGCGCGTGTAGGGCTTGGACTCGACGCTCTGCACCTTCAGCGGCACGGACGGGTCGCGCAGCGCCTCGGCGAGGGCCTCCGCGCTGGTCGCGTCGAGGGGACGCGAGTAGTTCTTGAGGGCGCCCTTGTCGTCGAAGTCGCGACCCGTCGCGATGCGGGCCCCGTCGATGCGGACGAGGCGCGCATCGAAGGGCAGCTCCTGGTCGATCGGCGACAGCGCGGCGGTGAGGTCCCAGTAGGAGGCGGTGACGAAGGCCAGGCGCTCGCGCTCGCGATCCACCACGAGCCGCGTGGCGGCGGACTGCACGCGGCCGGCGGACAGGCCGGGGCCGACCTTCCGCCACAGCACGGGCGACACCTCGTAGCCGTACAGGCGGTCGAGGATGCGGCGCGTCTCCTGCGCGTCCACGAGGGCCGTGTCGATGTCGCGGGTGCTGTCGCGTGCGCGCTCGATGGCCTCCTTGGTGATCTCGTGGAAGACCATGCGCTTCACCGGCACCTTGGGCTTGAGCACCTGGAGCAGGTGCCACGCGATGGCCTCGCCCTCCCGGTCCTCATCAGTGGCGAGGAAGAGCTCGTCGGCGTCCTTGAGCGCCCGCTTGAGGTCGGCGACCGTCTTCTTCTTCTGGTCGCTCACGACGTAGTAGGGCTCGAAGCCGTTCTCGACGTCGACGGAGAACTTCCCCAGCGTGCCCTTCTTGAGCTCCGGCGGCAGGTTCTTCGGCTCGATCAGGTCGCGGATGTGACCGACCGACGCCTGCACCTCGTAGCCGTCGCCCAGGTACTGGGCGATCGTCTTGGCCTTGGCCGGCGACTCGACGATGACCAACTTCTTCGTGCC
Source organism: Clavibacter sp. MX14-G9D (assembly GCF_032917815.1). Lineage (NCBI taxonomy): Bacteria > Bacillati > Actinomycetota > Actinomycetes > Micrococcales > Microbacteriaceae > Clavibacter > Clavibacter sp. MX14-G9D. The sequence continues at coordinate 2,883 of NZ_JAVCVL010000183.1, forward strand.
GGGCACGTGACTCCTTATATATGCGTTCATGGGGGCCGGTGTGCGGCCCGGTGTCCGGGTGCGTGCCCGCTCGGATGCGCTCCGGGGCGACGTGCGGCGGGGTCCCCGACAAGGCACACCATACACACGCGCACCGACCGGAGACCTAATCGCGGCGCCGCCCGGACGGGCTCCGTCGCGGCCTCCCGGAGGACTCCGCCAACGGCTCCGCGAGGCCGTGCGGCGACGCCACGATCGGCTCGCGGCCCCGCCCTCACGGCACCGCGTCCCGAGGCTGCCCGGCTCGTGCCCGCGCCGTCACCGCCAGGCCGATGGCGTCACCACGACCCGTGACCGCCACCGCGACGGTGGTGCCGTCCACCTCGCACGAGGTCAGCGACGCCCCCACCGCTCCCACCACCTCGCCCGCCGCGGAGCAGGGCGGGCCCGAGGAGAACCCCGCGGCGACGTCGGCCGCGGCGAGCGCCCCGGAATCCGCCGCACCCGCCACGACGGCCCGTTCGACGAGGACGGTGGACACGGCGACGGAAGCCAGCGCGAGCGAGGCGACCGCCCCGAGCATCCCCACCGCGATCACCGCGCCCGACCCGGCATCACCCGACGTCCGCATCCGCATCCTCCTGCCATGCGCAGCCGCGGGCCTCGAGCCGCATCCCGGCCGCCCCTGCCGGCAGGAAGCGGCTCGGAGCGGTGAGCCGGACGCAGACGGCGTGCCCCTGCCGGTCCACCGCCATGGACGCCCCTCGAGCGGCGCCGTCGATGCGTTCGCCCGCCCTGCTCTCGTCCTCCCCACGGCCGAGGCTCCGCGCGGCCTCCTGCGCGGCCGAGGTCATCTCGACCTGCTGCCCCACGGTCTGCACCGCTCCCATGCACAACCCGAGGACGAGGACGACCGCGGGCAGGACGACCGCGAGCTCCGCCGCCGCCGCCCCGCGGTCCTCCGCCGCAGCCCGGGAGGACGGGTCCACGGGCATGGGGTGCCCCGCCCGCATCAGCGGTCGTAGGTCAGCGCGCGCCGCACGAGGTCGAGCAGCATGCCCCGCACCTCGTCGCTCTGGAGGATGACCACGAGCAGGCCGGCGAACGCGACGGCCGCCATGGTCGCGATGGCGTACTCCGCCGTGGCGGCGCCGCGGTCGCTCGACGCCCGGTCGAGGACGGCCCGGCCGGCTACCCGCACGGCGAGGGCGACCCTCGTGGGCCCGGGCCGCGCGCAACTCCCTCCACCGTCGGCGCAGCTCGACGCGCGACCCGAGGACGCCTCACGGCCGCGCCTGCTCGTCGCCGGAGGAGGCACCGCTGCCACCGCCGCGAGCGGCCAGTCGGAGCGGCACCCCGATGCTCTCGACGCCCCCGCGTCCGGAGCGGTGCTCGATGCCGCCTCGGACCCGCGGAAGGCCCCGCCGCACGATGGCGCCACCGCCCCGTGGTCCGCCGTCGCCGGTGCCGGCTCCTCGACTCGTCCCATGTCCTCGTCCTCTCCCCTGGCGGGCATCGCCCGCCGTCTGTGCCTGCCGCCCGTCGGCAGGTCATCACCTTGCCCGGCGCGGCATCGACGGATCGGGTGCGCCCGACCACCGGTGGACGCCCTCATCCCCGCCCGAGTGTTGAGGACACGACGGCCAGGAGCATCGGCACGACGCCGACCGCCAGGAAGGCCGGCAGGACGCAGACCCCGAGCGGCAGCATCAGCCGCGCGGCGAGACGCGCGGCTGCCCGCTCAGCCCCGGTGCGCGCATCGCGCCGCGCCCTCTCCGCCTCGCCGCGGAGGAGGTCGACGACGGGCGCGCCCGTCCGGGTCGCGACCTCCACGACGGAGGCGACGGCCGTCAGCTCGCCGCGGACGGGGATCCCCGAGCGCTCGCAGGCGCGCCCGACCACGGCGACCGACCGCGGCACGGACGCGCCGCCCGACATCGCGGTCGCGACGAGGTCGAGGACGAGGCCGGGTGCGGCGTCTCGGGGCAGGGCCCGGCGGACGAGGCTCCGGTTCCAGCGCCAGCCGACCGCCACGAGCGCGGCGCCCACCACGAGGCAGGCGGCTCCGGGCACGGTGGTGGCGAGGATCCGGATCGGGTCGAAGCCGAGTCCGGCCGCCAGCACGATCCCGGCCCCGGGCATGAGGAGCACGGTGCGGCTCGTGGCCACCGGACCGGCGAGCGCGGTCCCGGCGTCACGTCGGACGCGGGCGACGTCGACGAGTGTCTCGGCGAGGCGCACGAGCGCCGCCGCCATCGGCGCGCCCGTGCGGTCGGAGATCTCGAGCACCGCGGCGAGGGCGCTCCAGGGCGCGGTGGCGGCGCCTCCCGCGGTGCCGCTCCGTCCGCGCTCCACCGCGTGGGCCACGCGCGCGGACAGGGGATCCGAGTCGGAGCCCGAGGCTACGCATCGGATGACCGATGCCGCGGCACCGTCACCCCGTCGCGCCCTTCCGCCCGGCGGCGCGAGCTGCCGCCATGCGCGTTCGGGTGGCAGTCCCGCGCCGAGCAGCACCGCGAGGCCCCGCACGAACGCGGCCGTCTCCTCCGCCTCCGCCACGACGGCTCCGGCGCTCGACGGCACGATGGTCGCCGGCAGGCGCCCGGCGAGCGCGCGCACCGTCACGGCCGATCCCCGTCGGCCGCCG
>NZ_JAVCVL010000184.1:0-5478 GCF_032917815.1 Clavibacter sp. MX14-G9D
GAGCGGCGGGCTAGGCGGAGGCGCCGTCGTCGTCCGTGTGGTGGGGGGTGTCCTCCTCGGGCTCGAAGTGGTCGTTCCCCCCGTCGTGACCGGCCGCGACGCCCTTCTCCCCCGCCGGGATCGTGCCGTCGCCGCCGAGCCCCGCGTCGTCGTCGTGCGCGTCGGCCGTGCCGTCGTGGTGGGTCATGTCCGTGCCTCCTGTCGTCGCGCGGCCGGTGCCCGCGTCCTCGCGCGCACCGCTGCCGGCGGTGTGCTCCCATCCTGCCCGTCCCCGGGGCCCCGCCCGGCGAGCCTGTCCGGGTTCGGCCGTCTCGCAGGATCCCGTCATCGCCCGCCATCTCGTTAGCGCGGCTAATGAGCTACCCTAATCACATGCCCGACTCCCCCGATCTCAGCCAGAGCCTCCGCGTCGGCGTCATGCGCCTCTCGCGCCGCCTGCGGGCCGAGAAGGCGGACCACGAGCTGAGCGACAGCCAGTTCGTCGTCCTCGCCCTCCTCCTCCGCGACGGGCCCACGAGCCCCGGGCGGCTGGCCGAGATCGAGCGCGTGACGGCGCCCAGCATGAACCGCACCGTGAACTGCCTGGTCGACGCGGGCTACGCGGAGCGCTCCCCCGCGCCGGACGACGGCCGCCGCGTCACCGTGACCGTCACCGAGCCCGGCCGGCGCATCGTCCAGGAGACCCGACGGCAGAGGAACGCGTGGCTGTCCCTCCGGCTCGAGGAGCTCACGGCCGACGAGCGCACCACCCTCGCCGACGCGGCCGCCCTCCTCGCCCGGATGGCCTCCGCGTGAGCGCGGTGTTCCGGAGCCTGCGGGCCCCCAACTACCGCATCTGGTTCGCCGGAGCCCTCGTCTCGAACGTCGGCACGTGGATGCAGCGCACCGCCCAGGACTGGATCGTCCTCACCGAGCTCACCCGCTACGACGCGACCGCCGTGGGCATCGTCATGGCCCTGCAGTTCGGTCCGATGCTCCTGCTCTCCCCCTATGCCGGACTCATCGCCGACCGCTACGACAAGCGCCGCGTGCTGATGATCACGCAGGGCGCCATGGCGGTGCTCGGCCTCGGACTCGGGCTCGTGGTCCTCTCGGGACGGGCGGAGCTCTGGCACGTCTACGTCTTCGCCCTGCTCCTCGGAGTCGCCTCGGCGCTGGACGCGCCGGCGCGCCAGTCGTTCGTCTCCGAGCTCGTCTCCGACGACGACCTGTCGAACGCCGTGGCGCTCAACTCGGCCTCCTTCAGCGCCGCGCGCATGATCGGACCGGCCGTCGCCGGCGTCCTCATCGCGGGCGTCGGCACGGGCTGGGTCTTCCTCATCAACGCCGTGAGCTTCATCGCCGTGCTCGTCGCGCTCACGCGCCTCCGCGTCGGGGAGCTCCGTCGCCCGGAGCGCGTCGCACGGTCCCGCGGGCAGCTCCGCGAGGGGTTCCGCTACATCGGCGGCCGCCCGGACATCATGGTGATCCTCGTCATCGTCTTCCTCGTCGGGGCCTTCGGCTACAACTTCCCGATCTTCACCTCCACCATGGCGAGCGTCGAGTTCGGCAAGGGCGCGACGGAGTTCGGCCTCCTCTCCTCGAGCCTCGCCGTGGGCTCCGTCGCCGGCGCGCTCCTGTCCGCCCGGCGCGAGCGTCCGCGGATCCGACTGGTCTTCGTCGGCGCCGCGCTCTTCGGCATCGCCACCGCGCTCGCCGCGATCGCGCCCACCTACCTCCTGTTCGCGGGCGCCCTCGCGATCGTGGGCGTCGTCTCCCAGACGCTCATGACGAGCGCCAACAGCACGGTCCAGCTCACCGTCGAGCCGCGCATGCGCGGACGGGTCATGGCCGTGTACATGGCGATCTTCGTCGGCGGCACGCCGCTCGGCGCGCCGATCGTGGGGTGGATCGCAAACGAGTGGGGTCCGCGCGCGGCCCTCATGGTGGGCGCGGCGAGCGGCATCGTCTCCGCCCTCATCGCCATCGCGTGGCTCGTGCTGCACCGCCACCTGCGCATCTCGTACCGCATCCACCGCACGCCGCACCTGCTCGTGACGCACGACGGCGACGGCCGCGACCGCCGGGAGGACGCCCGGGAGGACATCGAGGCGGACGAGGCGGTGGCGCGCCGCACCTGACGCGGCGCCGCGGGGCCGCGCCTCAGGATCCCCGGCGCCTCGGAATCCCCGGTGCCTCAGGGCGCGGGCGTCGCGCTCGCGGGGACGTACCCGACGTCGTCGAGGCAGTAGTCGAGGAACGCGTCGACCGAGCGCAGGTACTGCCCGGTGTCGAGCGAGGCGCCGTCCGTGTCCTCGCCGGTGCGCAGGGCCTCCAGCTCGTCGACGATCGTCGAGAACGACGCGACCAGCGGCTTCATGCCCTCGGGCGCCATGCCCGCGAGCGCCGCATCGCCCTGCCGGACGCGCTCGAGGAGGGCGGGGTCCACGGCCCGGCCGTCGCCGAGGGCCTGAACGAGCCGCGTGGAGTCCGGGAGCACCTGGGCGAGCGTGGAGCACGTCGCGAGCTCGTCCTCGGTCGGCGGACCCGGGGCGCGGGTGACGCTGGGCTGCGGATCGGCCGTCGCACCGGCACCCGACCCCGCGTCGGCGGTCGCGCTGGCGGACGGCGACCCGGTCGCGGGGGCCGGCTGTCCGCCATCCGTCGTGCAGCCGGCGAGGAGGAGCGCGCCCACCGCGATCCCGGCGAGGGCACCCCACGCGCGGATCCGGCGTCCCGGGCGGTGCGTGCGGACCATGCGGACCTCCTCGGCGCCTATCACAGCGGACATGCCCCGTGGAAGTCGATCGACGCGGGGATCGGGGCGGATGCCCACTGCCACTACCGTATGCGGAATGACACGAAGCGAGAGCGACCGCCGTCCCGTCACACCGGATCCGGAGTTCGTGGCGCAGGACTTCAGCCACGAGCAGGAGGGCTACCAGCACGGCCTCAAGCCCCGCCAGCTGCAGATGATCGCCATCGGCGGCGCGATCGGCACGGGCCTCTTCCTCGGGGCGGGCGGGCGCCTCGCCGCCGCGGGCCCGGCCCTCGCGATCGTCTTCCTGGTCTGCGGGGTCTTCGCCTTCTTCATCCTCCGCGCCCTCGGCGAGCTGGTGCTGCACCGCCCGAGCTCGGGGTCGTTCATCTCCTACGCGCGCGAGTTCTACGGCGAGAAGTTCGCCTACGCCGCCGGGTGGATGTACTTCCTCAACTGGGCGACGACCGCGATCGTCGACGTCACGGCCGTCGCGCTGTACATGCACTACTGGTCGGCGTTCACCGCGGCGCCGCAGTGGCTGCTCGCCCTCATCGCCCTCGCCATCGTCCTCGCCCTCAACCTGGTGGCCGTGAAGGTCTTCGGCGAGATGGAGTTCTGGTTCGCGCTGGTCAAGGTCGCCGCGCTCGTGGTCTTCCTCGTCGTCGGCATCGTCTGGCTGGCCTGGAGCTTCCCGGTGACGGTCGACGGCGCCGAGGTGCAGACCGGCTGGACCGTCCTGCAGGAGAACGGCGGGATCCTCCCCCAGGGCCTCGTCCCCGTCGTCCTGGTCGTGCAGGGCGTCGTGTTCGCGTACGCCGCCATCGAGCTCGTCGGCACGGCGAGCGGCGAGACGCAGGACGTGGAGAAGGTCATCCCCCGCGCCATCAACTCGGTCGTCTTCCGCATCGCGGTCTTCTACGTGGGTTCCATCGTCCTGCTCTCGCTGCTGCTGCCCTACACGGCCTACAGCGCGGACCAGAGCCCGTTCGTGACCTTCTTCTCCAGCCTCGGCTCGCCCCAGGTGGGCGCCATCGCCGGATCCGTCATGAACTTCGTCGTCCTCACGGCCGCCATGTCGAGCCTCAACGCGGGCCTCTACAGCACCGGCCGCGTGCTGCACTCCATGGGCATGAACGGCTCGGCGCCGCGCTTCACGACCGTCATGTCGAAGGGCGGCGTCCCCTTCGGCGGGATCCTGCTGACCGGCTCCATCACGCTGCTCGGCGTGGGCCTGAACGCGGTCGTGCCGGACCAGGCCTTCGAGATCGTGCTGAACGTCGCCGCGCTCGGCATCGTCGCGGGCTGGGCAACGATCATCCTGTGCCAGATGCGCCTGCGCACGTGGGCGAAGCAGGGCAAGGCGAAGGAGCCCACGTTCCGTCTCCCGGGCGCTCCCGTCACGTCGTGGCTGACCCTCGCGTTCCTCGTCAGCGTGCTCGTGCTCATGGCCATCGACTGGCCCATCGGCACGCTCACGGTCGCCTCGCTCGTGGTGATCATCCCGCTGCTCGTCGTCGGCTGGTACCTGCAGCGCGACCGGATCCTCGAGATCGCCCGCGTCCGCGAGGGCGTCACCGGCCCGTTCCCCGTCACGGGTCGCGACGCGGCGGATCAGCGGAGGCGCTGACCGGCGTCCCGGCGCTCGTCGACGCCGCCGTCCCCGACCCCGGGGGCGGCGGCGTCCGCGTCCGGCGGGCCGCCACCCGCGTGCCGCCCCGCGGGCTGGGCCGGATCGGCACGGAGCCCCCGTCCGAACGCCAGCATCCGCTCGTCGTGCTGCATCACCCACGCGACCGCGGCGTTCAGGCTGTCCCTCCGCGTGATCCACACCCGGAGTCCGTCGGATCCGAGCCCGCACGCGTACACCTCGTAGGTGAACGGGTCCGCGAGGTCCGCACGGTGCCGGAGGACCCACCCGAGCGCGGGGCCGTCCCCCACGCGCACCAGCCACGCCCCCCGTACGGGATGCGCGTGCGGGTGCTCCGGGACCGGGCTGATCGCGCCGGTCGCGTCGCCGCTCTGCTTGCTCCACATGCGGATCCCCTCGGGTCGTCCGACGCGGACCCTGCGTCCGCGTCGACGCCCGGCCGCGTCGTGCCGAGCGTACGCGGGCGCACCGACGCCGACCGCCGGCGCCCCGTCGCGTGCCGTCAGGTGCACGCGGCGAGCACCCCGTCGATGGCGTCGCGGTCCTCCTCGTCGATCTCGAGCCCGTAGTGGCCGACCACGAAGGCGAACCGGGTGACGTAGAGGCACCGGTACCCCGCCGCCGGCGGGAGCCACGTGGCGGGGCCCTGGTCGGACTTCTCCTGGTTGGCGGGGCCGTCGACGGCCTGGAGCTCGTCGAGGTCGGTCGCGAGCCGCTCGCGACGGGCGTCCGACCACGCCCACGCCCCGTGCTGCCAGGCCCAGGACAGCGGCACGAGGTGGTCCACCTGGACGGCCGCGCTCGTCCGCGGACCGCGCGTGAAGTCGATCGAGCGTCCCGTGTAGGCGTCCTCGAGGCGGCCGGCCGTCACCGTGCAGCCGTCGTCCGACGCCGAGCGCGTCACCACGGCGAGGTCGCGCACGAGCACGTCGTCGCGCTGGTCGCAGCCGTTCCCGTCCGCATCGGCCCACGCGGGCCCGAAGGCGTCGCGGTCGTAGCGCGGATGCCGCTCGCGGGCGTCCGCGGGGAGGGCGGCGGTCGCGGCCCGTGCGGCCGGCACGTCGATGCGCCCGTCCCGCACGAGGCCCGC
>NZ_JAVCVL010000185.1:0-5435 GCF_032917815.1 Clavibacter sp. MX14-G9D
TCCGCGCGACCCGGCGCGCCTGACGCCCCGCCCGCCGCACGGCGCGTGACCGTCGGCCGGGCACCTAGCCTGGAGCGCGAGGGGGCGCCGATGGACGTGCACTGGCTGAGCGCGCCGGACGACGAGGTCGCCCGGGCGATGCGCGCCGTGCGGACCGGGGCCCGACCCCGGTGGATGCCGTCGCGGCGCAAGGTGCTGGCGCACGTCAGCGACTCCCTCCTGCTCTGGGCCCTGTGCCTCGTCCTCATGACCTGGGGCGTCGTGACCGACGGCCGGGGCGACGGCACCGTCACCCCGTCGACCATCGCGGGCCTGTCCGGCGCGGCCGTCGTCCTGGGCGCGTGGTTCCTCGGATCGCGACTCCTCCACCGCTGGGCGGCCAGGCCCCCGTCGCCGCGGTCCCGCGGCCGCGAGTGGCGGCAGCACCTCACCGCCCTGGCGAACGGCTTCGAGCCGGATCCGATGGAGGTCCCGCCCTTCCGCGCGCTCATCACGGGCGGGGTGACGGGCGTCAGCGCGACCCCGCGCTTCCGGACGACCGGAGCCGAGTTCGGCGTCATCCGCCGCCGGGGCGCCACGCACGGCGGCTGGACGTACGTGGCCCTCGCCCTGCCCGTGCCGCTCCCGCACCTGGTGCTCGACGCGACGGCGAACGACCGGCGCGGCAGCGACCTGCCGGCCAGCGTCCGGCGCGACCAGCGGCTCTCCCTCGAGGGCGACTTCGACCGGCACTTCCGGCTGTACGCGCCCGGCGAGTACGAGCGCGACGCGCTCTACCTCCTCACCCCGGACGTCATGGCCGCGCTCGTCGACGACGCCCGGGACTTCAATGTGGAGGTCATCGACCGGCGCGTGGTGTTCTTCCGCCGCGACCCGGCGGACCACTCGCGGCCCGAGCCGTGGGAGGAGGCGGGCCGGATCATCGACGGCGCGGGCGCGCGCCTCGTCGCGCGGGCGCGTCGCTACCGGGACGACCGGGTGCTCCTCGGCGGCGGTCCGCCCGCGCCGCTGCGCGAGGACCGCGACGAGCAGCCGCCGGATCCCCGGCTCCCGCGCATCGCCGAGGACGGCCGCCGGCTCGACGTGCGCGACGCCCGCACGGGGACGCTCGGCTGCCTCGCCTGGGCCGCCTGGGTGGCCTTCCGGTTCCTGCTGCTCTTCGTGCCCGCCGTGTTCGCCTTCGCGGGCTTCATGTCGATCGTCGACGGGCGCTGAGGGTGCCCGGGGCGCCCGCCTCGAGCGCCCGCCTCGGGCGCATCAGCCGCCGACCGCCCGCCGCAGCAGCTCCGCCACGCGCTCCGCGTTCGCGGGATCCACGGTCGTGAGCGCGTACGACGTGGGCCACATGGTGCCCTCGTCGAGCCGCGCCGGGTCCTGGAAGCCGAGCGTGGAGTAGCGGGTGCCGAACTTCGACCCCGGCTGGAAGAACGCGACCGGCTTGCCGTCGGCGTCCGCGTAGGCCGGGAAGCCGTACCAGGTCTTGGGGGAGAGGTCCGGCGCGTGCTCGAGCACGAGGGCGTGCAGCCACTCCGCGATGGCCCGCTCGTCGTCGGGCATCGCCGCATGCGCGTCGAGCACGCCCTGGAGCGCCGCGGCCTGCTTGTCGGCCGACCTCTGCCGCTTCGCCTCCTCGCGCAGCTCCCGGGCGCGCTGCTTCACCGCCTCGCGCTCGTCCTTCGAGAGACCGCCGTCGTCCGTCATGTCCGCTCCTGCCTGGTGGTGTCCCTGGAGCGTGGCAGGTGCGGGGACGGCCGACAAGCGGCGCCGCGGATCCGGGCGTCGCCGCGACAGCGTACGGTCGGAGCATGAGCACCCACGAGCAGGACCAGCCCATCATGGACGGCGCCGGCGACGCGACCGCCGAGGAGAAGCGGGCCGGGCTCGCCGAGCAGGTCGCCTACGACCACCGGGACAGCGGATCCGAGGCCATGGCCGCGGACCTCGACCGTCGTGCGGCGGACGCCGGCCTCACCGACGCGCCCGCCGACCCCGCCGCCACGCAGGCGGTCTCCACCGGCAGCGACGGCGTCGACGGCGAGGCCGACGCGGAGGCCGACGGGCCGCACCCGGCCTGATCCGACCGACACGCCCGCGACGAGCCGCCCGGAATGCCCGGGCGGCTCGTCGCGGTTGGGGCAGGGGATGACCGAGAACCGAGAGACCCCCGTCCGCACGTCCGCCGCCCCCGCGTCGCCCCGCTCCCACGGCACGGGCCGCACGGCGCTCGTCGTCGGCGCGACCGGCATCAGCGGATCCGCGCTCGTCGACCGGCTCACGGCCGAGGGCTGGCAGGTTTTCGCGCTCAGCCGCCGCGCCGGCGCCGAGCGGCCGGGCGTGCGCTGGATCAGCGCCGACCTGCGCTCCGCGGACGACCTCCGCCGCGCCCTCGCCGACGAGCGCCCCACGCACGTCTTCTTCACCGCCTGGTCCCGCCAGGCCACCGAGCAGGAGAACATCGACGTCAACGGCGGCATGGTCCGCGACCTCCTCGCCGCACTCGACGGCGCGCCCGTCGTCCACGCCGCGCTCGTCACCGGCCTCAAGCACTACCTCGGCCCCTTCGAGGCGTACGGCCAGGGCGACATGCCCGACACCCCGTTCCACGAGGACGAGCCGCGCCTCGACGCGCCGAACTTCTACTACGCGCAGGAGGACGAGCTGTTCGCCGCCGCCTCCCGCCAGGGCTTCACCTGGTCGGTGCACCGCTCGCACACGGTCATCGGGCACGCCGTCGGCAACCAGATGAACATGGGCCTGACCCTGGCGGTCTACGGGTCGATCTGCCGCGACCTCGGGCTCCCGTTCGTGTTCCCCGGCAGCCGCACGCAGTGGGACGGCCTCACCGACGTGACCGACGCGACGGTGCTCGCCGAGCAGATGGTCTGGGCCGCGACGACCGAGGCGGGCCGCGACGAGGCCTTCAACGTGGTCAACGGCGACGTCTTCCGCTGGCGCTGGATGTGGCCGCGCCTCGCGGCCCACCTCGGCGTGCAGCCCGTGGGCTTCGAGGACGTGCCGCGCCCGCTCGAGGCGCAGATGGCGGGCCTGGAGGACGAGTGGGCGCGCATCGCCCGCGACGCCGGTCTCGCCGAGCCCGACCTCGGCCGCATCGCGTCCTGGTGGCACACGGACGCCGACCTCGGCCGCGACATCGAGGTCGTCACCGACATCAGCAAGAGCCGGCTGGCCGGGTTCACGACCCACCACCGCACCCTCGACAGCTTCCTCGGGCTGTTCGAGCGCTACCGCGCCGAGGGGCTCATCCCGCGCTGACCGGGCGCGCCGGCGCCGGGGGACCCGCGGGTCACGGCGTCGGCCGGCCGTACGCCAGGCGGCGGATCGCCCACTCGGCCGGGCCCGCCCGGCCGGCGCGCTCGAGCGCCACGGCGAATGCGACGGTGACCAGCCACACGCCGACGGCGACGAGCGCGATCCGCGCCGAGCCCGCGCCGACGCCGAGCCCGAGCGACCACGGCTCCAGCAGGATCGCGAACAGCACCGACTGGAGCAGGTAGCAAGTCATGGAGCGTCGGCCGACCGCGGCGAGGGCCACGAGCACCGGACCGGGCGCCGGATCCCCGCGGCGGGCCCGCGCGGCGACCGCCCAGCCCACGAGGCCGAGGAGCCCCAGCGCTCCGCCGACGCCCGTCGCCCCGTGCAGCACCGCCACGAGGTAGAGGACGACGGGATCCGCGTCGAGCGCGCCGACCGTCGCGAGCACCAGCGGCAGCGCGCCGAGCACGCTCACCGGCAGGCCCACGAGCGCGAGCCGACGGAGGAGCGGCAGGTGGGCGGCCGGGTCCTCGAGCACCCGACGGCGGCCGAGCAGGATCCCGAGGGCGGCCAGCGGCACGAGCGCCCCGACCGACACGGGCGTCGCGACGAGGATGGCGGCCAGCGCGATCGCGCGCGCGCCGAGGTCCCCGAGGAACGAGCCGTCGCCGCCGAGGCCGAACGCGGAGCCGGACCCGTCGTCGGCGCTGAACCCGTCCGCGCCCGCGAGGACGAGGAACACGATCGCGGGCGCCCACACGAGCACCCGGAAGACGCGGTCGCCCGCCCGGTACGCGGCCGCGAGGCCGAGGCCGAGGATCCCGTACGAGAGCAGGATGTCGCCCTCGAAGAGCAGCACGACGTGCAGCGCCCCGAACAGCATGAGCCCGAGGCTCCGGCGCACCAGGAGCCCGCGGGCGCGCGGGCCGTCGACGCCCGCGGCCGCCTGACGGCGGAGGACCACCGTGAAGCCGTACGCGAAGAGCATCGTGAACAGCGGGAACGCCCGGTTGTCGACGAGCGTGCCCACGAGGGCGTCGGCGACGTGGTCGAGCGCCGTGCCGTCCGTCGGGCGCGCGAGCGGGCCGAGCGGCCGCCCGGAGATGAAGTACACGGAGTTGGCGAGCGCGATCCCGAGCAGCGCGATCCCGCGCAGGAGGTCGGGCGCGAGCATCCGCTCCCCGGCGGCCACGGGCCGGCTGTACGGGATCGGCGGCGCGGGCGTCGGGCTCGTGGTCATGCGCCCAGCCTGGCGGTCGCGACCGGACCCGGGCGACCCCCACGCGAGGGAGCGCGGCATCCACCGATCGGCGGATGCGGCGGATCGACCGCTCGGCCGTTCCGCTGCCGCGGCGCGACCGGCACGCTGGACCCATGACCACAGCAGCCGTCGAGGAGCACGTCAGCGTGCGCGACCTCGAGAAGACCTACGGCACGACCACCGCGCTCCAGGGCGTCACCTTCGACATCCACCGCGGCGAGACGTTCGCGCTCCTCGGGCCGAACGGCGCGGGCAAGTCCACCACCATCGAGATCCTCGAGGGGTACCGGCTGCGCAGCGGCGGCTCCGCGACCGTGCTCGGCGTCGACCCGGCGAAGGGCGGCCGCGCCTGGCGCGCCCGCATCGGCATGGTGCTCCAGTCGAGCTCCGAGAGCGGCGCGATGACGGTGCGCGAGCAGGTGGCGCACTTCGCCCGCATGTACCCGCGGCCGCGCGACGTGGACGCCACCATCGAGGCCGTCGGCCTCACGGAGAAGGCGGGCACCCTGCTGCGCGCGCTGTCCGGCGGCCAGCGGCGGCGCGTGGACGTGGCCCTCGGGATCATCGGCCGACCCGAGCTGCTGTTCCTCGACGAGCCGACGACCGGCTTCGACCCGGAGGCGCGGCACCGGTTCTGGGACCTGGTGCGCGAGCTCAAGGCCGAGGGCACGACCATCCTCCTCACCACGCACTACCTCGACGAGGCGCAGCAGCTGGGCGACCGGGCGGCCGTGATCGCGGGCGGGCGCCTGGTGGCGATGGGCCGGCTCGACGAGATCGGGGGAGAGGAGGCGCGGATCCCGCGCGTGCTGTGGCGCGACGACGACGGCGCCCACGACGAGCGGACCCGCACCCCGGGCGCCCTCGTCGCGCGCCTCTCGGCCGCCACCCCCGGCGGCGA
>NZ_JAVCVL010000186.1:0-5323 GCF_032917815.1 Clavibacter sp. MX14-G9D
GGCCTCGGCGATGCGCGCCACCTGGTCGCGCTCCTCCGGGCTCGGCGCGTCGAGGTCGCCGCCGACGACGAGCAGGTTCGCGCGGGAGCGGAGCGCGGGATCCGCCGCCCACGCCTGCGCGAGCGACGCCATGCCCTTGACCCGCGCGAGGCGGCCGACCGAGATGACGAGCGGCAGGCCGCGCCGCTCGGCGGGGAGCGCCGCGAGCAGCTCGTCGAGCTCGACGAAGGCGCGCGCCGGGGCGCCGTCCGCGTCGGCGCCGAGCATCGCGTCGTCGCGGGAGCGCTCGATGGCGGACACGTCGATGCCCTCGGCGACGACGCTGTGGCGCTCCGGGTGGGCGTCCACGTCGATGCCGACGAGGCGGCGCATGTCGCGCCTCAGCTCCGGACGCGGGAAGAGGACGGTGTGCGCGGCGTCCGCGGCCAGGCGCTGCACGAGCCGCACGCGGAACCAGTAGTGCTCGCGCTCGTCGACGCCGCCGAAGCCGTCGCGGGTGAGGGCGCCCGAGCGGTCGAGCGCGTCGACCACGCCGTGCGGATCCGGCGCGACCGTGAAGACGACGGGGATGCCCAGCTCGCGCGCGACGGTCGACGCCGCGAGCGTGCCGACGTCGGCCATGCGGAGGTGCACGGCGTCCACGTGGCCGGCCGCGCGCAGCACCCGGCGGATGCCCCGCTCGGCCTCGACGCGGTGCGGCCACGCCTCGGGGAGCGAGCGCGGGCCGCCGAGCATCGGGACGTGCGCGAAGACGTGCCCGCCCGCGCCGGCGTTGACGCGGGCGAGGGAGGCGAGGGTCTGGTCGGGGGTGCCGCGGGACAGCGTGATGACGCGGTCGACGGCGCGGTCCGCAGCACGGGGGTCGAGCGGGTCGGCGTCCGCGGCCGCGGCGTCGGCTCCGGACGGATCCACCAGCGCGTCGCCCAAGCGGACCAGCAGCGTCGCGATGCCGCCGTTGTCGCCCGCGCCGACGTGGGTGAGGCCCGCGTCGATGTCGGCGTGCAGGAAGAGCTGGACGACCGTGAGGCCGGGGCGGGCGGGCGCCTCGACCGGGTCGTCGTGCTGGCGCGCGATGTCGAGCACCGCGAGGCGGGCGACCGCGGCCACGTCGTCGTCGCCGCGGGCGAGGTCGGAGACGATGGCGAGCACGGTGACGCTCGCCGGCCGGTCGCCGAGCGCGGCGACCGCGGCGCACCGGGTGAGCGTGCCCTCCGCGCCGTCCTGCACCACGCGGAGCAGCACGCGCTGGGCGATGCGGCCCGCGACGAGGCCGACCGTCTCCACGAGGCGGGACCGGGCGCCGTCGCCGCGGATCCCGAGCAGCGCGCTCTCGAGCGCGAGGGACACGTGCTCGGGGCTGGAGCCCGCCCACTGCTGCAGCGTGCGCTGGGCGAGCATGCCCGGGAAGCCGCCCTCGACGACCATGGCGACGAGGCCCGCGACCGCGTCGAAGCGCGGGAGGCGGGTGCCGAACGCCCAGGCCGCGTGCTCGCGGATCCACCGGGTGTCGTGGTCGAGGAGCGCCACGAGCGCGAGGTCGGCGGTCTCGTCGAAGACCTGCGCGAGCGCGTGGATGGCGGCGACCGCGGTGAGCTGGTCGGCGGGGTCCTCGGCGGCGCGGGCGAGGAGGCGCACCGCGCGTCCGCCGCCGTCGCGGCTGGCGGCGACCGTGAGCTCGTCGGCCTCCTGCATCACGTCGAGGATGCGCGCGGCCTGCGCGACCTGGTCGAGGCTCGTCTGGATCCCCATGCTCGTGTCCCCTCTCCGGGCCCGCACTACTCCTGCGACGGAGCCGTGAGGCGCCTCACGCGGGAGCGTTCGCATCCGGGACAGCCTCCCGGCCCTCGCGAGTATTCCCCAGTCGTCTGCGAGAACTCCAGGGCGGCGTCGCCCGCGGACACGCCGAGGGCCGCGCGTACGCTGGCGGCCATGCCCCGTCCCGCGCCTCCCGCCCCGCAGATCCGCTTCGGAATCGTGGGGAGCGGCTGGCGCAGCGCCTTCTTCCTGCGCATCGCCCGCGCCCTCCCCGCGCGCTTCGCCGTCACGGGGCTCGTGACGCGGAGCGCCGACACCGGTCGTGCGCTGGAGGCGGAGTGGGGCATCCGCACCTTCCGGACGGTCGCCGAGATGCTCGCCGCCGAGGAGCCGTCGTTCGTCGTCGTGTCGGTTCCGCGCTCGGCCGCGCCGGACGCGATCGCGGACCTCGTCGACCGCGGGGTCGCCGTGCTCACCGAGACCCCGCCCGGCGAGACGGTGGAGGACCTCGAGCGGCTCGACGCGCTCGTGCGGCAGGGCGCCCGGATCGAGGTGGCCGAGCAGTACCCGCTCTCCCCGCTCCTCGCCGCGCAGCTCGCCATCGCCGCGTCCGGCCGCCTCGGCCGGGTGAGCCAGGCGACCGTCGCGCAGTGCCACGACTACCACGGCGTCCGCGTGATGCGGCGGGCGCTCGGCATCGGCTTCGAGGACGCGACCATCACGGCCTCCCGGTTCTCGTCCCCGATCGTCGCCGGGCCCGACCGCGACGGCGACCCCGTGCGCGAGGAGATCGTGACGGCCGAGCAGACCACGGCGCGCTTCGACTTCGGCGACCGCCTCGGCGTCCACGACTTCGGCGACCGGCAGTACTTCTCCTGGATCCGCCGCAACCGGCTCCTCGTCCGCGGCGAGCGCGGCGAGATCGTCGACGAGCACGTGAGCTGGCTGCTCGACGCCACGACGCCGACCTGGGCCGACATCACGCGCGTCGAGACGGGCCAGGGCGGGAACCTCGAGGGGCTCCACCTCCGCGGCCTGCTGCTCGGCAGCGAGTGGGTCTACCGGAACCCCTTCGCGCCCGGACGGCTCGCGGACGACGAGATCGCGATCGCGCAGTGCCTCGTCGACATGCACGCGCACGCCGCCGGCGGACCCTCCACGAACTCGCTCGCGGAGGCGTCGCAGGACCACCACCTCGCGCTCCTCATGCACGAGGCCGCGGCCACGGGGAAGCCCGTCCGCAGCACGCGGCGCGCCTGGGCGGACTGAGCGGGCGCCGCGCGCGATCCGCCCGGGTCTCCCGTCCGCGTCCGTCCATCCGTCCACCCGTCCGCCCGTCCACCCGTCCACCCGCCAGGAAGGCACCGCATGCGCATCGACCTCACCGGATCCACCGCCCTCGTCACGGGCAGCACCCAGGGCATCGGGTACGCCATCGCGGAGGGCCTCGCCGACGCGGGTGCCCGCGTGGTCGTCAACGGCCGCGACGCGGAGCGCACCGGCGCCGCCCGCGACCGCCTGCGCGCCGCGCACCCGGACGCGCGCGTGGAGTCGCTCGCCGCCGACGTCGCGACCGAGGACGGGGCTGCCCGCGCCGTGGAGCTGTTCCCGGACGTCGACGTGCTCGTCAACAACCTCGGCATCTTCGGCTCCGCCGACCCGCTCTCCATCACCGACGACGAGTGGCGCCGCTACCTCGAGGTCAACGTGCTCGCGGCCGTGCGCCTCACGCGCGCGTACCTGCCGGGCATGATGGCGCGCGGCTGGGGGCGCGTGCAGTACATCGCGAGCGACTCGGCCGTCGTGACGCCGGCGGAGATGATCCACTACGGCGTCTCCAAGACCGCGCTCCTCGGCGTCTCGCGCGGCTTCGCCAAGGCGGCGGCCGGGACCGGCGTCACGGTCAACTGCGTCATGGCCGGTCCCACGCACACCGGCGGCGTCGAGGAGTTCGCGCGGGAGCTCGTGGGCGACGACCTCCCGTGGGAGGAGGCCCAGCGCGAGTTCATGCGGCGGCACCGGCCGCAGTCGCTCATCCAGCGGCTCATCGAGCCCGAGGAGATCGCCCACATGTGCGTCTACCTCGCGTCGCGGCAGGCGTCGGCGACGACCGGCGGGGCGCTGCGGGTGGACGGCGGGTACGTGGACGCGATCCTGCCGTAGGGGCCCGGGCCCCGGCACCGGCCGGCGCGTCAGCCCGCCAGGTGCCGCCGGATCGCCTCGACGCCCGCCTCCACCTCGCGGAACGAGGTGGTCAGCGGGCTCAGACCGAGGCGGAGGCCCGACGGGGCGCGGAAGTCGGGGATCACGCCCTCCTCCCAGAGCGCGCCCACGATGTCGCGGAAGCGCTCGTGGTCGACGCTCACGTGGCTGCCGCGGCGGTCGTCCTCCCGCGGGCTCGCGACGCGGACGCCGAGCGGCACCAGGTCGCGGTCGACGAGGTCGAGGGCGAACCGGGTGAGCGCGAGCGACTTGGCGCGGATCGCGTCGATGCCCGCCTGCTCGATGAGGGCGATCATGTCCTGCATCGCGAGCATGCCGACGATCGGCGGGGTGCCGCTGAGGAAGCGGCGGATCCCGTCCGCGGGCACGTACTCCGGACCCATCGCGAAGACGTCCTGCGCGCCCATCCAGCCCTGGATCGGCTGCCGCAGCTCCGCCTGCAGCTCACGCCGCACGTAGCCGTGGGCGGGGGCGCCGGGGCCGCCGTCGAGGTACTTGTAGCTGCAGCCCACGGCGAGGTCGACGCCCCACGCGTCGAGCTCCGTCGGGATCACGCCCACCGAGTGGCAGGTGTCCCAGAGCACGAGGGCGCCCGCGTCGTGCACGACGCGCGTGATCCCCGGCACGTCCGCGAGGAACCCGGAGCGGTAGGCGACCTGGCTGAGCACCACGAGCGCGGTCCGCTCCCCCACCGCCTCGGCCACGAGCCCCGGGGTGACCCCGGAGTCGGGCGCCACGTCGATCCAGCGGATCGTCATGCCGCACTCCTCCGCGACGCCCTCGAGCACGAAGCGGTCGGTGGGGAAGTTGTCGGTGTCGATGACGAGCTCGTCGCGCCCGGGGCGCGCGCGGACGGCGGCGCGCACGAGCTTGTAGAGGATCACCGTGGTCGAGTCGCCGATGAACGTCTGGCCGGCCGCCGCGCCGAGCGCCACCCGGCCGAGGTCGTCGCCGATGCGCGTGGGCATCGCCAGCCAGTCCTCGTCCCAGCCGCGGATGAGGCGGCCGCCCCACTGGTCGCGGACGAAGCCGGCGACCCGGTCGACGGACGCGCGGGTCGGGCGGCCGAGCGAGTTGCCGTCGAGGTACGCGACCACGTCGTCGGACGCCACGAAGAGGTCGCGGAAGCGCGCGAGCGGGTCGCGGGCGTCGAGGTCGGCGGCGGCGGGGATCGCCGGGAGGGCGGGGGCGGGGGCGGATGCGGGCGCGTCGTGCGGGTCGGGTGTCACGGTCGCAGCCTACGGTCCGGCACGGCGGGACGGCGGGACGGCCGGGACGGCCGGGACGGCGGGACGGCCGGGCAGGGCCGACCCGCGGTGGCCGCTGGGCGATCGGGCCTGCGGCG
>NZ_JAVCVL010000187.1:0-5303 GCF_032917815.1 Clavibacter sp. MX14-G9D
GGACCGTCCACCCGTCGGCGTGCGCGGCCGGGACCGTCCACCCGTCGGCCTGCGCGGCGGACATCCCCTGTCCGGCAGCGACCTCCCCGTCGGCGACGTCGCCGTCGCGCGACTCCCCTCCGTCGAGGGGTGCTCCGGGGCGGGGACGACGGGAGGGGCGCATGGCGGCACGGTAGGCGGCGCGATGCCGGGCCCTCCGTGGACGACACGGTCTGGGGAGCGCGTCCATCGAACGCACCTGGGATGGGGCGAGGGCGGCCCGCGTGCGGACCGCCCTCGTCGCCGTGCACCGCGCCGTGACGCGCGGCTCCCGTCAGCCGGCGGGGGTGGTGGTGATGCTCACGATCTTCGGCGCGCGGACGATGACCTTGTCGATCGTGCGGCCGGCGGTCGACCGCTTGACGCCGGCGGTCTCGCGGGCGAGGGCCTCCAGCTCGTCGGCGCCGATGCGGGCGTCGACCTCGAGCTTGTCGCGCACCTTGCCGTCGACCTGCACGACGGCGACGACGGTGTTGACGACGAGGAGGTTGCGGTCGGCCTTCCGCCAGCCGGCGAACGCGACCGAGCCCTCGTAGCCGAGGCGCTTCCACATGTCCTCCGCCGTGTACGGGGCGAACAGGCTGAGCGCGACGGCGACGACCTCGGTGGCCTCGCGCACCGCGGCGTCGCCGCCGCCCGGGCCCTGGTCGATGGTCTTGCGGATCGCGTTGACGAGCTCCATGGTGCGGGCGATGACGACGTTGAACTTGAACGCCTCGAGCATGCCCGGCGCCTCGGCGAGGAAGCGGTGCGTGACGCGGCGGAGCGCCTCGTCGCCCGTCTTCCACTCGACCTCGGGCGCGCTCGTGATGTCGCCCGTGAGCCGCCAGGCGCGGGCCAGGAACTTGGCCGAGCCGGACGGGGAGACGTCCTCCCAGTCGATGTCGTCCTCCGGCGGCCCGGCGAAGGCCATGGTGAGGCGGATGGCGTCGACGCCGTGGCGGTCGATCTCGGAGCCGAGGTCGACGCCGCCCTTGCTCTTCGACATCTTGCTGCCGCCGGACAGGACCATGCCCTGGTTGAGCAGTGCGCTGAACGGCTCCGTGAACGTGACGTAGCCGAGGTCGAACAGCACCTTCGTGATGAAGCGCGAGTACAGCAGGTGCAGGATCGCGTGCTCCACGCCGCCGACGTACTGGTCGACGGGCGCCCAGCGGTCGGCGTCGGCCGGGTCGAACGCCTTCGTGGCGTCGTTCGGCGACAGGAAGCGCAGCCAGTACCAGGAGCTGTCCATGAACGTGTCCATGGTGTCGGGATCGCGCGTGGCCGGGCTGCCGTCGACCGGGCTCGGCACGTTCGCCCACGCGGTGGCCGCGGCCAGCGGGGACTTGCCCTTGGGCGTGAGGTCGAGGCCCTCGGTGTCGGGGAGTCGCACCGGCAGCTGGTCCTCGGGGACGCGGATCTCGGTGCCCTCCGCGTCGTAGACGATGGGGATGGGCGTGCCCCAGAAGCGCTGCCGCGAGATGAGCCAGTCGCGCAGGCGGTAGTTCTTCGCGGCGCGACCGCGGCCCTCCGCCTCGAGCTGCTCGATGACGCGCTTGATGGCCGGCTGCTTGCTGAGGCCGTCCAGGGACCCGGAGTTGATGAGACGCCCCTCGCCGGGGAGCGCCACGCCCGTGCGGCCGGGCAGGACCTCCTCGAGGTCGGGCAGCTCGCCGTCCTCCGGGATGATGCGGATGGCGCCGGTGACGGGCTGCGTGGTGTCGACGACGACGCGCACCGGGAGGTCGAAGGCGCGCGCGAAGTCGAGGTCGCGCTGGTCGTGCGCGGGGACGGCCATGACGGCGCCCGTGCCGTAGTCCGCGAGCACGTAGTCGGCGGCCCACACGGGGATCCGCTCGCCGTTGACGGGGTTGACGGCCGTGCGTCCGAGCGGGATGCCGGTCTTCGGGCGGTCGGTCGTGGAGCGCTCGATCTCGTTGAGGCGCTGCGTGCGCTCGAGGTAGCCGCGGAAGGACTCCCGCACCTCCTCCGACGCGCCCTCCACCAGCTCGGCGGCCAGATCGCTGTCGGGCGCGACGACCATGAAGGTCGCCCCGTGGAGGGTGTCGGGGCGGGTGGTGAACACCGTGACGGGCTCGTCGCGGCCCTCGATGACGAAGTCGACCTCCGCGCCCACGGAGCGGCCGATCCAGTTGCGCTGCATGTTGAGCACCTTCGACGGCCACGTGCCCTCGAGCTGGTTGAGGTCGTCGATGAGGCGGTCCGCGTAGTCGGTGATGCGCAGGTACCACTGCGTCAGCTTCTTCTTGACGACGACGGCGCCCGAGCGGTCGGAGGTGCCGTCCGCGAGGACCTGCTCGTTGGCGAGGACCGTCTGGTCCACCGGGTCCCAGTTGACCCAGCTGTCCTTCCGGTAGGCGAGGCCCTTCTCGTGCATCTTGAGGAACAGCCACTGGTTCCACGTGTAGTACTCGGGGTCGCTCGTGTGGAGCTCGCGCTCCCAGTCGAAGGACAGGCCGTAGCGCTTCATGGAGCGCTTCTGCTGGTCGATGTTCGCGTACGTCCACTCGCGCGGGTCGACGCCGCGCTTGATGGCGGCGTTCTCGGCCGGGAGGCCGAACGAGTCCCAGCCGATGGGGTGCAGGACGTTGAACCCCTGCTGGCGCCAGTAGCGCGCGACGGCGTCGCCGAGCGCGAACGCCTCCGCGTGGCCCATGTGCAGGTCGCCCGAGGGGTACGGGAACATGTCGAGGATGTACTTGCGGGGGCGGCTGTCGCTCGCGTCGGGCGTGCGGAACGGCTGCTCGCGCTCCCAGACCTCGGACCACTCGGCCTCGATGGCGCGGAAGTCGTAGGTGTCGCCGGGGGTGTCGGGGGTCTCGTGTGCCAAGGGCGCTCTCGATTCGATGCGGGGGTCGCGGCCGTCAAGGCCTCGACAAGACTAGTGAACGCGCCGGGCCGCGCCCGAACCCGTCGCGGGGCGCCGGATCAAGCGCGACCGGTCCCCTCCCGGGGCACGCGGCCGGCGCGCGCGGCGGCGATGAGCGGCGCCGCCTTGACGCGCACCTCCGCGAGCTCCTCCTCCGGGACCGAGAGCGCGGTGATGCCGCCGCCCGCGCCGATCGTGGCGCGGCCGTCGGTCACCACGACCGAGCGGATCACCATGGCGAGGTCCGCCCGCCCGTCCTCGCCGAACCACCCGAAGGCGCCGGCGTAGACCCCGCGCGATCCGCCCTCGAGGGCGGCCAGGATGCCCACGGCGGCGGACTTCGGGGCACCCGTCATGGATCCGGCGGGGAACAGGGCCCGCACGGCGTCGACCGCGGTGGTGCCGGGCGCGAGCTCGCCCTCGACGCGGCTCACGAGCTGGTGCACCTGCGCGTACGCCTCGACGGCGAACAGGCTCGTGACCCGCACGGAGCCCAGGACGCAGACGCGGCTGAGGTCGTTGCGCATGAGGTCGACGATCATGACGTTCTCGGCGCGCTCCTTCTCGCTCGCGAGGAGCTCGGCCCGTGCCCGCTCGTCGGCGGCCGGGTCGGCGTGGCGGGGGCGCGTGCCCTTGATGGGCAGGGTGCGCAGGGTGCCGCCGCCGTCGACCTCGACGAACCGCTCGGGTGAGGCGCTGACGAGCGCGGTGCCGCCGATGCGGAGGAACGCGCCGTGGTGGGTGGGGCTCAGGGCGCGGAGCGCCAGGTGGACGCGCACCGGGTCGACCGTGCCGGGGAGCGTCGCGCTGTTCGTGAGGCACAGCTGGTAGGCGTCGCCGCGGCGGATGGACGCCTGGCAGGAGCGGATGAGGCGGAGGTAGGCCGCGTCGTCGTGCCGCCATGCGGGCAGCGCGTCGAGGTCGTGGTGGTCGCCGGCGTCGCGCGGTGCCGGTGCGCCCCTGGCGGGGTCGACGGGGTGCGACGCCGCGGGGGTGGCCGGAGCCGCGGCGTCCGCGACCCGGTCGAGCTCCGCCGCGACGGCATCCAGCCACGCATCCCCCTCGCGCGCCACGGCCCAGACCCCGTGCGTCGCGTGGTCGAAGGCGAGGAGGCGCTCCACGCGCATCACGGCCGCCGGGAGGGGCCCGGGTGCATCGGACGGAGCCCGCGCGGCGTGCGGGGCGTGGTGCAGGGGGACGGTCTCGGGCCACGCGTCGTGGGGGATCCAGCCGAGGACGCCGAGCCGGAACGCGAGACCGTCCGGGAGGCCGGGGCCATCGGCGCCCGCGCCCGCGTCGCCGGCCGCGGGGAGCATCGCCGCGAGCCCGGGGAACACGCCGGCCGGCCACTCCGTCACCGTCCCCGCGGACGCGGCCAGGTAGCTCCATCCCTCTCCCGCGGAGTCGTCGAGCCAGGCCACGTCGCCCGCGTCCTCGTCGGCGTACAGGGCCAGGAACACGTCCCGGGGCTCGTGCCAGGCAGCCAGGCGCCGCCCGGCCACGGGCCGCGCCGCCCGCGCGCGGGGCTCCTGCATGCTCGGCCTCCCGGTGTCGTGGGCGCACCCGGCGGCCGCCTAGCCTCAAGGGTATGAGTTCCGAGACGATTCTCCGGTGGACGCCCGCGGGCTGGGCGCCGGAGGCCGCGGACGCCGGCGGTGGAGGAGCGGAGGCCGTGCGCCCGCCGGGCCACCGCGTGCTCGCCGCCGACTCGTTCCTGGTCGACGCCGGGCGCGTGCTCGCCCTCGACGTGCACCGGCAGCGGTTCCTCGCCGCGCTCCGCCTGCAGTCGGCGGCCGTGCCGGATCCCGCCGCGTTCCTCGACGCCGCGGTCGCCGCCCTCCCCCGCGAGGGAGCCTGGTTCCCGCGCGTGGAGGCCCTGCGGGGCCCGGGCGGCGACGTGGCCCGGCTCCTCCTCCGTCCCGCGCCGGAGCGCACCGCGTCCGTGGTGCTCCGCGACCACGACGGGCCGGATCCCCGCACCATGCCGCGCGTCAAGGGCCCCGACCTGCACGCGCTCGGCGCCCTCCGCAGCCGCGCCGCGCGCCACGGCGCCGGGGAGGCCGTGATCCTGGCCGACGACGGCACGGTGGTCGAGGGCGCGTACAGCGCGATCCTCTGGTGGCACGGTGACGCCCTCGCGGTCGTCGAGGGCGACGTCCCGCGGATCCCGAGCGTCACCGAGCGCAGCATCGTCGCCCTGGCGACCGCGCTCGGGGTGGACGTGCTCCACGACCGTGTGCGGCCCGCCGACCTCGACGGCCGCGAGGTGTGGGCCGTCAGCGCGTTGCACGGGATCCGGCTGGTGCGCGGCTGGATCGACGGCCCGGCGACCGCGGCGGAGCCCGGCCGGGTGCGCGCCTGGCGCACCCGGCTCGCGGCCCTGCGCCGCGAG
>NZ_JAVCVL010000188.1:0-5230 GCF_032917815.1 Clavibacter sp. MX14-G9D
CTGTCGCGCCTGCCGGACGGGTACCGGGCCATCGTCGTCGACAACGGCTCCACCGACCGCTCCGCCGAGGTCGCGCGGGCGCACGGCGCGCTGGTGGTGGCCGAGTCCCGCCGCGGGTTCGGCGCCGCGGCGCACGCGGGCCTCGAGGCCGCGACCGCCCCGCTCGTCGCGTTCTGCGACGCCGACGCGTCGATGGACCCGGCCCTCCTCCCCCGCGTCGTCGACCCCGTGCGGCACGGCGAGCGCGACCTCGTGCTCGGTCGCCGCGTGCCCTCGGCGCGCGGCGCGTGGCCGCTGCACGCGCGCATCGCGAACCTGGAGCTCGCCCGCCGGCTCCGGCGGATCACGGGCGTCCCGCTGCACGACCTCGGCCCGATGCGCTGCGGCCGGCGCACCGAGCTGCTGGGCCTCGGCATCCTCGACCGGCGCAGCGGCTATCCGCTGGAGATGCTCCTGCGGGCGTCCGCGGCCGGGTGGAGCATCCTGGAGGTGGACATGCCGTACGCACCGCGCGTGGGGCGGTCCAAGGTCACCGGCACCGTGCGCGGGACCGTCACGGCCGTCCGCGACATGTCGCGCGTGCTGGCCGAGGCGCGCGCCGCGGCCGCGGGTACGGGCCGCGCACCGGGAGGATCCGCATGACCGCCGTCGTCGTCATCGCCAAGGAGTGCATCCCGGGGCGCGTGAAGACGCGCCTGCACCCGCCGTTCACGCTCGAGGAGGCGGCGGAGCTCGCCTCCGCGGCCCTCGCCGACACGCTCGCCGCGGTCGACGACGCCGCCCCCGCGCGGCGCGTGCTCCTCTTCGACGGCGCGACGCCGCCCGGGGAGGCGGCCGGGTACGACGTGATCCCGCAGGTCGCGGGCGACCTCGACGAGCGCCTCGCGGCCATGTTCGACGCGCTCGACGGCCCCGTCCTCCTCGTCGGGATGGACACGCCCCAGCTGACCGCGGCGCTGCTGCGCCCCGTGCTCGACTCCTGGGCCGACGGCGCGCAGGGCCCCGACGCGTGGTTCGGCCCGGCGAACGACGGCGGCTTCTGGGCGCTCGGGCTCCGGGACCCCGACGGCGCGCTGGTGCGCGGCGTCCCCATGTCCCGGGACGACACCGGCGCCGTGCAGCTGTCCCGCCTGATCGACGCCGGGCTCGACGTCGCGATGCTCCCCGAGCTCACCGACGTGGACACGGTCGACGACGCGCGGGAGGCCGCCGCGGCCGCGCCCGCCCATCGCTTCGCCGCCAGGCTCCGAATCCTCATGACCGACGCGGCGACCCGCGCCGACACCACCGCACCCGCATCACCCCTGGGGGACCCCGCATGAGCCTGGCCGTCGACCATCCCGAGGACCGCGCCGACGCGCGCGCCCGGACCTTCGGATCCGGAGGCGGCGAGCCGTACGCCCGCGCCCTGCGGGACGCCGGGGAGGTCCTGTTCCTCTCCCTCGCGGCCGACGACGACAGCGCCGAGGTCATCGACATCAGCCGCTGGAGCGCGGACGCGGACGAGGTCGACATGAGCCTCCTCGCCGACGCCGCGGGACCCGTCCTCGACATCGGCTGCGGCCCGGGCCGCATGGTCCGCGCGGCGATGGACGCGGGGCTCGGCGCGCTCGGGATCGACGTCTCCCCCACCGTGGTCGAGATGGCGGCGGGCCAGGGCCTCCCGGTCCTGCACCGCTCCGTCTTCGAGCGGCTGCCGCGCGAGGGCGGCTGGGGCACGCTCCTGCTCCTCGACGGCAACATCGGCATCGGCGGCGACGCGGCCGCGCTCCTCGCCCGCTGCGGCGAGCTGCTCGACGACTCCGGCGCGCTCGTGGTGGAGACCCACCCGGATCCCGCCCGCGACCGCACCTTCGAGTGCACGGTCGAGGACGGCCAGGGGAACGCGAGCGACCCGTTCCCGTGGGCCCAGGTCGGCCGCGACGCGGTCGCGCGCATGGCCGCGGACGCGGGCCTCGGCCTCGCTCAGTGCTGGGAGGTCGAGGGCCGGTCCTTCTGCCGCCTCGTGCGCGCGTAGAGCGCCGCGATCCCGGCCGTCGCCACCGCGGTGGCGACCCACATGAGCACGAGGCGCGGCGCGTAGTCGGCGATGAGGATCGTCGGGTTGTCGTTGCCGATGGCCCGCGCGCGGATCTCCGGCACGACGACCAGGGTCATGACGGCCATCACGACCACGCCCGCCTGCACGATGACCAGCGCCCCCGCGGGCAGCCGGCGGCCGGCCTTCCGCAGCAGGAGGCCCGCGGCGAAGACGACGGGCGACAGGATCGCGTCGTGCACGACGATCGCGAGCAGCAGGAACACGGCGACGCCGACGACCTGGTCGGTGCGCTGCGTGTCGAGCAGCGTGAGCACGCCGCCCGCCAGGCCGACCACGCCGATCGCGATGAGCACGGCGCGGGCCGCGAGCATGCCGCGCCCGCCGCGGGTGGCGGTCCCGCCGCGGTCCGCGGGCGTCCGGGGGCTGCCGGTCATCACACCACCTCCAGGGTGGAGAGCCACTTGGTCTGCAGCACGCCGGGGCGGCCGGGCGCGATCATGCGCGCGGGGTAGCCGTGCTGGATGTCGAGGGGCGCGCCGTCGAGCTCCAGCGCCACGAGGGTGAGCGGGTCGCGGACGTACTCCGGTCCCATCTCGGTGCGCCGGAACCCGCCGCGCTGCTCGAGGCTCGTGACTCGCAGGCGCGCGCCGGGGTCGGCCCCGACCGCGTCCATGAGGTCCCGGAGGCGGACGCCCCGCCACACGGCCGACTGGCTCCAGCCCTCGACGCAGGCGATGGGGAGCGTGGCGGTCGCGAGCTCCATGCCGCGGAGGTCGTCCATGGTGAACGCGCGCGAGGTGGATCCGGCGGAGACCGTGAGCGTCCAGGAGGGATCCATCGCGGACCCCGTGACACCGGCGGCCTCGGCCGTGCGGTTGACGGGCAGTCCCTGGGGGCCGGTGCCCATGACGCGCGGGCCGAAGGCGTTGAACGGGGCGAGGACGCGGAAGGACTGGCCCGCGGTGAGCCCGACGACCGCGGCCACGGACGCGCCGACCGCCACGAGGAAGCCGCGCCGCGCGACCGGGGCCGGCGTGACGGGGGTGTCGTCGATCCAGGCGAGCACGCGGCCCGTGACGCCGCGCGCCGGGCGGGCAGCCCCTCCGTCGCCGTCACGGCCGCTTGCGGGAGCGTCCTCTGCCGCGACGATGGGCGACTCGTCCGCCTGCCCGCGCCGCCAGTGCCGGGCGATGGCGGGCAGCTTCACCCCGATGTGGATCGCGAGCGACCCGACGACCACGAAGGCCAGCGCCCAGTGCGTCTGCCGGAAGTAGAACGGGAACGGCACCCACTGGAAGGTGTTGAGGAGGCCGATCGTCACCTCGAGGAGGGAGGCGCCGACGAAGACGGCGATGGAGGCGCGCTCGAGGAACGAGACGACCCCGGTGACCGGCGGGTAGGTCAGCAGCTCGGGGAAGACGATCCAGAGCTTCGCGAGCAGCAGCGGCACGCAGGCGATGCCCGCGGTGATGTGGATGCCCTGCGTCACGCGGTAGAGCGACACCGGCACCGTCGGGAACCGCATCCACGGGAGCGGCTCCTGCAGGTAGTGGCTGTACAGGCCCGTCGCGAAGCAGACGAGGAAGGCGAGGCCGAGCAGGCGGCCGATGACGACGGCCATGCGCGTCGTGCGCGCGGGCGAGGCGAGCCGTCGCCGCGCCTCGTGCATCAGCGTCCGCACGGGGACCTCCGGGTGTCGCGGGGACGTCGTCCCGGGGCGGACCGGCGGTCGCTCGGGCCGCGGCCGACACAATGGGGTGTGCGCACCGCTCTCACCGCCTTCGTCCTGCTCGTCATGGCCGCGCTCACCGGATGGTCGGTGGTCGCGTTCGATCTGTTCGGGGAGGCCGACGACGAGGCGTTCTTCCGCCGCGAGGGTGCCGCGCCGTTCTTCTGGCTCGTGGTCGTGCTCTGGGTGGTGTTCGGAGCCGCCGTCCTCCTGGTGCAGAGACTGCCGGCCCGATCCGCCGCTGCGCTCATCATCCTCGGATCCGTGGTCGTCGGCGGCGCCGCGATGGCCGGGCCCCCGAACACCAGCACCGACTCCGCGCGGTACGCCTGGGACGGCATCGTGCAGGGCACGGGCGAGTCGCCCTACCGGTACACGCCCGCCGACCCGGAGCTCCGCGACCTCCGGCCCGCGTGGCTCTTCCCGGACACGGTGGCGCGCGCCGACGGGTCCGCCACCTGCGAGGGCACGCGGATCCAGGGGCTCCGCGAGGCCGGGACCGGCGTGCCGATGTGCACCGCGCTCAACCGCCCGCATGTGCCCACCATCTACCCGCCCATGGCGGAGCTGTTCTTCGCGGGCGTGCGCGCCGTCGTGCCCGTGAGCGTCGAGTACGGGGCGTTCCAGGCGGCCGGGCTCCTGATGATGACGGCCGTGACCCTGCTCCTCCTCCGCGCCCTGCGGCGGCGCGGCCTGCCGGTGTGGTGGGCGGCGCTCTGGGCGTGGTGCCCGCTCGTGGCGAGCGAGGTGGTCACGAACTCGCACGTGGACGCGCTCGGCGCCCTGCTCGCCCTGGCCGCGTCGCTGCTCGTCGCGGGCGGCATGCGCTGGCGCGGCGGCATCGCGCTCGGCGCCGCCATCGCCACGAAGCTCATCCCGGTCATCGCAGCCCCCGCGCTGCTCCGCCGGCAGCCGTGGAAGGTCATCACCGCGGCCGTCGTGACCTTCGCGCTCCTGTACGTGCCGTACGTGCTGAGCACGGGCATCGCGGTGCTCGGGTACCTGCCGGGCTACCTGCAGGAGGAGGGCTACGAGGCCGGCGGGCGCTTCCCGCTGGTCGAGCTCGTCGTGCCGGGGCGGTTCGGCCTCGTCGCCGTCGCGCTCATCCTGGCCGTGACGGCGGCCCTCGTCTGGTGGCGGACGGACCCGGCGGACCCGTGGCTGGGGCAGGTCGTGATGATCGGCGTCACCCTGCTCGCGGTCAGCCCGCGCTACTCCTGGTACGCGCTGCTGCTGATCCCGTTCATCGCGATGACGGGCCGCGGAGAGTGGTTCGCGGTGGTCGGCGCGCTCGCGCTCCGGCTGTTCGCGCCCGACCTGTGGGCGTGGCAGATCGCGCTCGCGACCGCGCTCGTGGTCGTCGTGGTCGCGTCGCTCGTGCGCCTCGGGCCGGACGGCCGTCGCCGCCTCGTGCGCGCCCCGCTGCGGCGACGACCGGGCGGCGACCGGGTGGCCGTCGA
>NZ_JAVCVL010000189.1:0-5227 GCF_032917815.1 Clavibacter sp. MX14-G9D
GCATCCGGACCCTCCGCGCCGCCGCCGGGACGCACCCCGCCACCGCCCGGCGGAGGCACCCCGCCGCCGCCCGGCAGGGGCTCCGGGGGCCGTCCCCCCGGAACCCCTCCGCCGCCGCCCCCGCCGCGCTCCCGCTGACCCGCCCGTCCTCCCGCGACCCCCGCCGCGCACCCCCGCACCGCACCACCGACGAAAGCGACACCTCATGCTCAAGCCGTTCCTCCTCATCGGCGTCGGCGGCTCCGGCGGCAAGACGCTCCGCGGCATCAAGTACCAGCTGGAGCTGAAGCTGCAGCAGCTCGGCTGGAAGGACGGGATCCCGGCCGCCTGGCAGTTCCTGCACTTCGACACCCCCACGGTCCAGGACGGCACCGAGTTCCCCGCGCCGTTCCTCCCCCGCCAGGACTACCGCGGGCTCGTCAGCACCGCGGCGACGTACGAGATCATCCACGGCACCATCACGAACGCGCACTCCACGAACCGGGAGCTCGCCGCCGACATCGGCCGCCAGCTGCCCGACCCGCGGTTCGTGCGGGTGGACGTGACCAAGGGCGCCGGCCAGTACCGCGCGGT
Source organism: Clavibacter sp. MX14-G9D (assembly GCF_032917815.1). NCBI lineage: Bacteria > Bacillati > Actinomycetota > Actinomycetes > Micrococcales > Microbacteriaceae > Clavibacter > Clavibacter sp. MX14-G9D. The sequence continues at coordinate 574 of NZ_JAVCVL010000189.1, forward strand.
CGGCCGGGCGGTGGCGCTCGCCGCGACGAAGGACATCGCGGCCGCGGCGCGGACCGCCATCAACCGCCTCAACGACGCGACCGCACTCGCCGAGCTGCAGACCCTCGGCGCGCACCTCGGCGCGCGCGACGACGGCGGCGACACGAGCCCCACGGTGATCGCCATCTCGTCCATCGCGGGCGGATCCGGCGCCGGCCAGTTCCTCGACGTCATCGAGGTCGTGAAGTCCACCGTGAAGCAGTACCAGTGGGCGAACGAGTTCTTCAGCATCCTCTACGCGCCCGACGTGTTCGACCAGCTCGGCGTCACGGCCGGCATGCCCGGCAACGCGCTCGCGGCCATCGCGGAGACGATGAACGGCTACTGGACCGACACCCCCTCGCCCGCCACCATCGAGCTCCTCCGCACCCAGGGCGTCGCGCCCTCCTACGGGTCGGCGATGGACCGGGTCGGCGCCGCGTACCCCTTCATCGTGGGGCGCAGCAACAGCAAGGTGACGTTCGAGGACCAGACCGCCGTCTACAACGCGGTCGCGACGAGCCTCACCGCGTGGATCACCGACGAGCGCGTGCAGGCCGACATGGTGCAGTACTCCTCCGGCAACTGGCAGGCCCGCTCCGCCGCGAACGTGCTGCCCGACACCACGGGCCTGCGCTCCCCCTCCGGCCGGAACTCCCCGCCGTTCTCCTCCATCGGCTTCGGCCGCGTCACGCTCGGCCGCGAGCGGTTCCTCGAGTACGCCGCCGAGCGCCTCGCCCGCTCCGCGGTCGACCGCATGCTCACCGCCCACATCGAGGACGACCCGATGCTCGAGCGCATGACCGAGCGCGAGCACGTGGAGCGCACGGCCGACAGCGAGTACCAGCGGTTCCTGCGCGACCTCCGCCTCAACGAGGAGACGGAGGCGCACAACGACGTCACCGACGCCCTCCGGGACCGCGCCGAGCTCGACGCGCTGCTGGGCGAGCTGTACCGCCGGGCCGACGAGCAGCTGAACGACCCCGCCTCCCTCGACCGCGCGGGCGGCGCCGACCTCACCACCTGGACCGACCGGCTGATGAGCGCGTACGGCACGCTCAGCCCGCGCCTGCTCCAGCGCGACAGCGACGCCCGCCAGCACCGGCTCGACGAGTGGATCCGGACCATGCCGGCCCACATCCTCACGACCGTGAGCGAGCACGTCGCGGGCCAGGGCCTCCCGGTCGCCGTCGCGATGCTCGGCCGCCTCGAGCGCGCGCTGCAGAGCACCATCGGCGGGCTCGAGGCCGAGTCGCGGCAGAACCGCGAGTGGACCGAGGGCCTCCGCAGCTACGTGGCGGACGACCTGCGGACCTCCATCAACCAGCAGTCGATCCGCCCCGACAGCGACGCGTTCCGCCAGGCGCTGTCCCGGCTGCAGCAGGGCCTGGAGTGGGAGACCGAGGCGCGCCTGCGCCACTCCGCCGCCGGGCTCCTCACCGAGCTCCGCGACACGCTGCTCGTGCCGCTCGCCGCGCACCTGCAGGGCTCCCTCATCGCGCTCCGGCAGCGGGTCAGCGCCCGGAAGACCGCGGACGACCGGGAGAACGACTACGAGTTCTGGCCCACGCGGGTCGACGCCACCGTGCCCCGGAAGTACTACCCGGCGCCCAACGAGCGCCTGCTGCTCGACGCCGGCGACTACCCGGCCGAGTTCGAGCGGCTCGTGCTCGCCTCCGTGGACGGGCGGGCGAAGTACCAGGACGCGGTGCTCGAGGTGATCCGCACCATGCTCGTCGGCACGCGCCTCGGCGAGGAGGACCGGGGCGACGCCCTGCCGTGGTCCCTCATCGAGAACCCCCGCGCCTGGAAGCCGAAGGTGACGGCCGAGGCCGACCTGTCGCGCGCCGCCCAGACCCCGCGCTTCGAGGTCGCCAGCGAGCCCGAGCGCTACGCCGCCCGCGCGCGCGAGTGGATGAAGCGCGACGGCACCCCGTTCAACGCCTACATCGGCGAGGACCTCCGCAGCTTCTTCGACGAGGACGCGCTCGCCCCCGACGTGTTCGCGGCCCGCCGCGAGCGCTTCCGGGAGCAGCTCCAGTCGGCGCTCGGCGCCGCCGAGCCGCTCGTCAAGCTGAACCCCGCCCTCCTCCGCACGGTCCACGACAAGGCCGTCAACGAGAGCACGAGCCTCGTCTTCAGCTCCATCCCCTTCCGCGAGGGCACGAAGATGCACGCCGTCACGAAGGGCGTCCTCGCGCAGATGGGCGTCTGGGACGACGCGACGAGCGACTCCTGGTTCAAGGACCAGCGCGTCGACTCGATCGAGGTGTTCGCGATGTCCGGCTTCCCCTACGAGCCCGTGGTGATGGACTCCGTCATGGAGCCCATCACGCGCGGCTGGCTCGAGCAGTCCAACCTCACGTCGAGCCGCGACGCGTTCTGGCAGTTCAAGCGCTCGCGCCTGCTCGGCGAGTCCATCCCCGCCGACCCGTCGGTCATCTCCGCGATGATCCGCGGCTGGTACGTCGCCAAGACCCTCGGCCGGCTGTCGGTGCACGACGACCGCGGCGAGAAGGGCCCGAAGCTCGGCGTCTGGGACCCGCGGAGCCGCACGGTCGCGCACTTCCCGTACCCGCTGCTCAGCGGCGAGGAGGAGGTGCCGCCGCTCGACTACCCGGGCGTGGTGCTCGAGTCGCTGTCGCTCGCGATGGCGCTCAGCAACAACGCCGGCACGCTGGAGCCCCTGCTCCCGTACCAGGTGCTCGCGGCCCTCGGCGGGGCGGGCGGCACGTCGCGCGCCCTCGGGGACTGGATCCGCCGCGGCGAGCTCGACGCGGGCGCCGACCAGCCGGCCGCCGCCCGGGCCGGCGACGCCGCAGGGACCCTCGAGTCGCGCCGGGACGCCGTGCAGCGCTACCTCAGCGCCGAGCTCGACGGCTTCGAGCGCAAGGTCGTCCACCAGGCCGACCTCGTCTCCGTGTACTCGTACCCCGTGACGTGGGAGATGCGGGACCGGTTCGTCGAGGAGCTGCGCTCGCTCATCTCCTCCACGTCCTCCACGGTCCCCGAGGACAGCGGGGTCTGACGTGTCCGAGCCCTTCTGGCGCGACGCCAAGGCCAGCGTCGTCCTGCTCCCGAGCGGCACGCAGGGCGAGGACATCCTCGCCCTCGCGGAGCGCTGGACGGGGATGGGGCTGCTCTCCCCCGCGCTCTACGTCATGCCCGAGAACGTGGGCGACTCCACGCAGGGGCCGCCCCGGATCGACGCCATCGTTCTCGGCACCGGGGAGGACCTCGCGCCCCTCGCCGTCAGCGTCGACCTCTTCGAGGCCCTCGCGGAGGAGCAGCTGGCCGTCCTCCGGCTCGTGAAGCTCCGCGCGGCCACCCTCTCGCGCGAGGTGGACGAGGCGCAGGACGCGATCGCGGACCTGGTCCGCTCGTACGTGCGCCTGTCCATGCCGCTGCCGAGCCCGACCGCGAACATCCGGGAGCAGACCACCACGCTCAGCAACGTCACCCTCGTGTGCGCGCCCAGCGGGTTCCAGCTGCGCCAGCGCGTGGACTGGGCGAGCAGCGAGACGGGGATCGTGGTCGTCGCGTCGCCCGAGGACCGGTCGAGCCCCTGGTCGGGCGACGCCTTCGTGCGCGACGACGAGCGCTTCGTCGGCTTCACGCTCATGCACCTCGCGAGCGTCGCCGGCCTGTGGGCGGGCGTCCCCGACGGCAGCTTCGAGCTGATGGAGCGCCAGACCTCCGGCAGCGACGGCGTCTACGTGTCCCGCGTGTTCCTCAACGCGGTGCTCACCGAGTCGCTCGGCCAGCGGATCGCGGCGGGCGTCCTCCAGGGCGCCGCGGATCCGCGCTCCCTGCTCATCGACCCGTCCGTCAGCCCGCCGCCGCGCGGCACCGCGTACATCGACTCGTCGCAGATCGCCGCGTACGTCGACCGCATGGTCGACGGGGCCATGGCGCTGGACGACGGGCTGCTCGGGTTCGACGCCCCCGCCGAGGCCCAGGATCCGCCCCGGCGCCGCTTCGGGTTCTGGATGACGCTGTGGCGATTCCTCGTCTTCTCCGGCGCGAAGCTCGGCCAGATGCCGTGGTGGACCTGGCGGTGGATCAGCTCCCGCGCCCACCGCACGCTCACGCGGACGCTGCACACGGACGACGGGTCCGCCGTGTCGGGCCCCTCGTACGCGGAGGTCCTCGACATCCGCGACCGGCAGGTCATCGAGCAGTCCCGGCACCTCCTCGAGGCCGAGCGGGCGGCGCGCGCCGAGGCCTCGACCCCCGCGGGCCTCGCGAGCGTGCGGACCACCCCGCGGCTCTGGGCGGGTCTCCGCGAGCTGGTGTTCGGATCCCTCGACGGCAGCGCGGACCTGAGCTCCGCCGGATTCGCCCCGGTGGAGGGCCAGGTGCCCGTGTTCGGGCGCGTCTCCGACGTGCTCGCCCTGCCCGGCGAGCCGTGGCTGTCCGACGACCGCGACGTGCCGCCCGGCTTCCCGGCGTCGATCGACTGGTACGCCGTGGCGCTGGAGGATCCGCGCGCCCGCCTGGGCGAGTGGGTCGCCGCCGCCGACTCCCTCCCGCCCGAGCTGGTGCCCGAGCCGGCGGCGGAGCCGGCGGCGGAGCGCGCCGCGGACGACGCGACCGCTGGCGAGGACGCGTCCGCCGGGGACGGCGGGACCGCCGA
>NZ_JAVCVL010000019.1:0-24944 GCF_032917815.1 Clavibacter sp. MX14-G9D
CGCGCGGCCGTCGTCCGCGGGGCGCGCGGGCGCCGGCCCGCCGGGTGCGGCGCCGTCGAAGGCGTCGCGGATGTCGTCGAGCGCGATCCCGGCGTCGGCCATGCGCCGGATCCACAGCAGCCGGATGATCTCCTCGTAGCCGTAGCGGCGCCGGCCGTCCGCGCCCCGCTCCGGCTCGGGCAGGAGGCCGATCTGGTGGTAGTGCCGGATCGATCGGGGCGTGATGCCGACGAACGCGGCGGCGTCGCCGATCTGGACCTGTCGGGGTGGTGCCGGGAACGGGTGCATGGCGGACCTCTCGGGGTGGGGCGGGATGTTCTCCGAGCAGACCACATGACGCTGCGTCAGGAGCAAGCCCGGTCCTCGCGGATCGGTGGACGCGTCAGTCGACGACGGCCGCGACCGCCTCGACCTCCACGAGCTGGTCGTCGTAGCCCAGCACGGTGACGCCGAGGAGCGTGCTCGGCGGGTCGTGCGGCGCGAGCGCGTCGCGCACCACCTCCCACGCCGTGACCAGGTCGGCCTGCCGGCTCGACGCGACGAGGACGCGGGTGCTGACGAGGTCGGCCGTCGTCGCGCCCGCCGCCTCGAGCGCGAGGCGCAGGTTCTCGACGCACCGGGCCGCCTGGGCGGCGTGGTCGCCGACGCCGACCGTGCGGCCCTCGGCGTCGAGGGGGCAGGATCCGGCGAGGAAGACGAGCCGGGCGTCGGCCGGGGCCGTGGCGGCGTAGGCGTACTCGGCGACGCCGGAGAGGGCGACGGAGCGGATCAGGGTCACGGCGGTCATGGGTCTCCCGTCTCGGTGCGGGCGGGGCCCGCCCGCCGCCAGCCTGCCAGGGCAGCCGGGACGGCCCGGACGGGGGCTGGTCCCCGCGGCCCCGACGCCCTAGCTTGAGGGCATGGCGGCCGTGGGGGATCCGCGGCCGAGCGAGCGCGCCCCGACGGGCCTCCCCGCTCCCGGCCGCATCGGGGACGCGTCGGCGACGGCGCGGCCCGCTGGACGCGCGCCCGGGGCGGGCGGCGATCCGATGTCGCTGCGGGTCGGGGTCGAGCGCGGCATGGTCCGGACGACGGCCGTGGTCGCGCCCCTGCTCGTCCTCCTGTCCCTCCCCCGCCTCCTGGTGGACGATCCCGGGGCCGGGATGGCGCTCACGGTCGTGGCCCTCCTGCTGGCGGCGCTCCTCGTCGCCCTGGTGCCGCTCGCCCTGCTCCGCCCGGGCATGCCCGCCCGCGGATGGCTGCGCGTCGTCCCCGCCGTCTACGCCGCGCTCCTCCTGCTCGAGCCGCTCCGGATCGGCGCGCCCGGCCTGCCCGGACCGTTCCCGCTCCCGTGGCTCATCGGGCTGTCGCCCGTCGTCCTCAGCTGCATCGCGCTCGGCACGCGGCGCCCGCTGGCGGCCGGCCTCGGCTGCGGCGGCGTCCTCGTGCTGCTGGTCGCGGTCCACGCCGGCCGGATGCCGTCCGCCCACCTGGCGGCGCAGGGCGTGTGGCTCGCGATCCTCTCGGCGGGCCTCGTCGTGGGCGTGCGGGAGCTGCGGGTCCGGGCCCGGAGCGCGGACGATGCCGGACGCCGCGCGCAGGAGCTGTTCGAGAGCAGCCGACGCGCGGCCGCCATGGCGGCGCAGCGCGTCCGGACGGACGCGCTGCTGCACGACACCGTGCTCGCAGCGTTCCTCGCCGCCGCGCAGGGCCTCGGCGACCGGGCGGTGCCCATGGCGCGCTCCGCGCTCGAGATCGTGTCCGACACCCAGGACCCGCTCGCCGGCAGCCCGGGGACGGTGCGGTTCGCGGAGGCGCTCGCGTCCGCGGAGCGGGAGCTCGCGCCGCTGGCCGGCCAGGTGCACCTCGACCTGGCCGCCGCGGAGGCGATCGAGCTGCCGTCCCCGGTGGCGGAGGCCGTCGTGTCCGCCATGCTGCAGGCGATCGCCAACAGCGTGCTGCACGCGGGACCGGGCGCCGTGCGCACCGCGACCGCGTGGGCGACGGCGGGCGGCGGCCTGCGGATCCGGATCAGCGACGACGGCTGCGGGTTCGACCCGCAGGGCCTCGCCCCGGCGCGGCTGGGCGTCCGGGTGTCGATCGTGGAGCGCCTGCAGCGCGTCGGCGCGTCGGCGGACGTGCGCTCGACCTCGGGCCGCGGCACCTCCGTGGTCATCTCGTGGCAGCCCGCGCCGCCGGCCCCGATGCCGGAGACCACGGATGGCGCAGGCGGCGCGGACGGCGCGGCCGGCGCGACCCGGGTCACGCTCATCCCGCGCCACGCGCTCTCCGGGGTGCTGACCGCCCTCGTCATGGTGGCGGTCCTCGTCGCGACCGCGGAGGCCGCGTTCTTCTTCCAGGCGGTCGGTCCGCTCCTCGCGGCGATCCTCGGGACCGCGGTCCTGCCCTCGATCGTGCGGGGAGCCCGCCGGGGGTCGATGCGCACCCGTACGGCCTGGTCGCTCGCCGCCGTGGGGGCGGTGATCTGCGGCGTCGCGACCCTCGGCGTCTCCCCGGACGAGGTCGACTCGGTCACGATCTCGTGGTTCACCTGCGGCGTCCTCGCGGGCTGCGCCCTGGTCTGGATGGCGGGCCAGCGGCTCCCGCCCCTGGCCGCGACCGCCTGCCTCGTCGTCGCGATCGGCGTCTGGGCCGGCCCCGCGGGCATCATCCGCCTCGGGCTCGCCGGCGAGGTGGTCCTCGTCATCGGCGGCCTGATGATGCACCGCGCCCTCCGTCGCGTGACCGAGGCGACGCGCGTCGCCGCCGCGGCGGAACGGGAGACGCTGGCCCGGCGGGCCGAGCTGGACGCGTCGGAGCAGGAGCGGCACGCGCGGCTCCGCTCCGCGCACCGCAACGTCGCGCCGCTGCTCGGGCGCATCATCCGCGAGGGCGGGCGCCTCGACGCGGCCGCGCGCGCGGAGTGCCGCGTGGTCGAGCAGACCCTCCGCGACGAGATCCGCGGCCGCCTGCTGCTCAACGACGCGACGCGCGCCGCGATCCTCCGCCACCGGCGCCGCGGCGCCGTCGTGCAGGTGCTCGACGACGGGGGCCTCGACGACGTCCCGGCCGCCGCGCTCGGGGCGCTCCTCGACGAGGTGGCGGAGCTGCTGGGGCCCGTCCGGTCCCGCCGCATCGTCATCCGGGCGGCGCAGCCCCGCTCCCGCACCGCGATCTCCCTCGTGGCGTCCTCCCCCGACGAGACGGCCGCGGCGCTCGGCCTCGACACCGACGACGACGTCGACCTGTGGGTGTCCCTCCCCCGGCCGGCCGCATCCGAGCCGACTGCGTCGGAGTCGGCCCCGGCCTCCTCCCGCGACGCCTAGGGCGCCGGCGCCGCCGCCGGGCGCGCTTCCCGTGCGCGCGCGAGGATCCCGCCGATGACCTCGGACTTCGCCTCCGCGTAGTCGTTCATGTCGTCCCAGCGGCGCGTCATGAGCGCCCGCTTCGTGCGCGCGTACAGGTCCCGGTCGGCGACGTCGGAGCGCAGCCGGTCGCGGAGGAGCAGGTAGGCCTCGATCGCGTCCGCGCCCGCCTCGTAGACGTGCACGTGGACGTCGCGCGCGGGCGTCCGCACGAGCCGGTGCCCGGGCTCCCGCACCCGGAGGACGTACCCGGCCGCGACCAGCGGCGCCACGTGGTCCTCCTCCGCCGTGATGTCCGGCACCACGAGCACCACGTCGACGACGGGCTTGGCCGCGAGGCCCGGCACGGAGGTGGAGCCGATGTGCTCGACGGCGAGCGCCGCGTCGCCGACCGCGGCGAGGATCCGCGCGCGGTGCTCCCGGAAGGCGCCCGCCCACGCCGGGTCGTGCTCGCGGAGCGGGACCGCGAGCGCCTCGGGACCTCCCACGAGCTCCAGGCCGGTCACGTCCGGACGGCGGCGGGCGGGGCGACGGCCGGGGTCAGGGTCATGCATCACCGGGTCATCCTGCCAGGGCGGCCGGCAGCCGCACCCGCACCCGGCGTCAGTCCGCTCCACCGCCCGGGAACGCGACGTGCTGCATCACCCACGCGTGCATGACGACCGCGGCGGCCGCGGACGCGTTGATGGATCGGGTCGACCCGAACTGCGAGATGGCCACGGTCATGTCGGCGGCCTGGATCGCCTCGTCGCTGAGGCCCGGCCCCTCCTGCCCGAAGACGAGCACGCAGCGCTCGGGGAGCGCCGTGGTCTCCAGGAGCACGGATCCGTCCACGTTGTCGATCGCGATGACCGGCATGCCCTCGCCCGCCGCCCACTCGACCAGGTCGGCGATCGTCGCGTGATGGACGACGTGCTGGTAGCGGTCGGTGACCATGGCACCGCGCTTGTTCCAGCGGCGCCGGCCGACGATGTGCACGGTGTCGGCGGCGAACGCGTTGGCGCTCCGCACGATCGACCCGATGTTCATGTCGTGCTGCCAGTTCTCGATGGCGACGTGGAACGGGTGCCGGCGCTCGTCGAGGTCGGCGACGATCGCGTCCATGCGCCAGTAGCGGTAGCGGTCGATCACGTTGCGCGTGTCCCCGCGCTCGAGCAGCTCCGGGTCCAGGTGCGGCTCGTCCGGCCACTCCTCGGCCCCGCCCGGCCACGGTCCCACGCCGTGCGTGGAGAGCTCGACGGTCGGCGTCGGTCCGGCGGCGCTGCCGGCCCCCGCGGCGCTGCCGGCCCCGGCGGCGCCGTCCACCCCGGCGGCCGTCTCCCGCTCCGGCATCAGATGTAGATCCCCGGGTCGACGAAGAAGGCCGGGTCGACGTGCGCGTCGGGCCCACGGCCCGCCCGCTTCCCCGTCTCGACGGCCGGGATGCCCGTGAGCACGGATCCGGCGGGTGCGTCCTTCACGACCACCGCGTTCGCGCCGATGACGCTGCCGGCGCCCACCGTGATCGGCCCGAGCAGCTTCGCGCCGGCGCCGATGGTGACCCCGTCGCCCACGGTCGGGTGCCGCTTGCCGTGCACGAGGCTCTTCCCGCCGAGCGTCACGCCGTGGTACATGAGCACGTCGTCGCCGACCTCCGCCGTCGCGCCGATGACCACGCCCATGCCGTGGTCGATGAACAGCCGTCGCCCGATGCGCGCGCCCGGGTGGATCTCGACGCCCGTCAGCGCCCGCCCGACCTGCGCGAGCAGGCGCGCCGGCAGCCGGATCCGCCGCCGCCACAGCGCGTGCGACACCCGGTGCAGCCACACGGCGTGCAGCCCCGGGTAGCCGAGCACCATCTCCATGTACCCGCGCGCGGCCGGATCATGGGCGCGGGCGGAGCGGAGATCCTCGACGACGCGGGCGACTGCTCCCACGCCTAGTCGCGCAGGTCGTCGAACAGCACGGTCGAGAGGTACCGCTCGCCGTAGTCGCACACGATCGCCACGATCGTCTTGCCGGCGCTCTCGGGGCGCTTGGCGATCTCGAGGGCGGCCCAGACGATGGATCCGGAGGAGATGCCGCAGAGGATGCCCTCGTCGGTGGCGAGCGCGCGGGAGACGCGGATGGAGTCCTCGAGCGACACGTCGACGACCTCGTCGTACACCTCGGTGTCGAGGATCTCGGGCACGAAGTTCGCGCCGATGCCCTGGATCTTGTGCGGGCCGGGCTTGCCGCCGTTGAGGATGGGCGAGTCGAGCGGCTCGACCGCCACGATCTGCACGCCCGGCTTCCGCTCCTTGAGCACCTGGCCGACGCCCGTGATGGTGCCGCCCGTGCCGACGCCCGCGATGAACACGTCGACGCCGCCGTCGGTGTCCGCCCAGACCTCCTCGGCGGTCGTCTCGCGGTGCTTCCGCGGGTTCGCGGCGTTCGCGAACTGCTTCGCCCAGATGGCGTTCGGCGTCTCGTCGACGATCTGCTTCGCCCGCTCGACGGCGCCGCGCATGCCCTCGGGGCCGGGGGTCAGCACGATCTCGGCGCCGTAGGCCCGGAGCACCAGGCGGCGCTCCATGCTCATGGTCTCCGGCATGGTGAGGACGACCTTGTAGCCGCGCGCCGCCCCGACCATCGCGAGCGCGATGCCGGTGTTGCCGCTCGTGCCCTCGACGATGGTGCCGCCCGGCTTCAGCTGCCCGGACGCCTCCGCCGCGTCGATGATCGCGACGCCGATGCGGTCCTTCACGCTGGATGCGGGATTGTGCGACTCGAGCTTCACCAGCACCGTCGCGTCGAGGCCCTCGGTGAGCCGGTTGAGCCGGACGAGCGGCGTGCCGCCGACCAGCTGGGTGATGTCGTCGTAGACGCGACCTGCCATGGGTTCCACCTTCGTCGTGATCCTGGTCGGTGCGGGGCCGGGCCGCGCGCACCTGCTCGTCGTCGAGCCTATGGGAGCCCAACCGCGTGTGTCGCGGCGGCATTCCTGGGCGGCGGATGCTCTGCCTGGACATTCTGTGGAGAAGGCCGCCGCCGCCGGTGGCGCCCGGGCCAGGATGCGCGCGACCATCCCGATGCGATCCCGCGGCGTCCGTCATCCGCACCCGAACCGGGATCCCTCCTGCTCACGAAGGAGGGACATGCCCATCCCCGCGCGTCCACTCACGATGATGCTCGTCGTCACCGCTGCCTCGCTGGTCGGGGCCATGACCGCAGCCTCGGGAGCGGTTCCCGGCACCGTGCCGGAAGCCGCGCAGCGCCAGTCGAGGGTCGTGCACGCGGGCGTCGGCACCGTCGCCCCGACGACACCGGCAACCCTCCTGGCCTCCGCCCCCGCCATGAGCGACGCCGACCTCGACGGCCTCGTCGCTGTGCTGGACGCTCTGCCCGACGACGTCAAGTCGGCCGACCCCCGCACGACACCGCACTACGAGCGGCGGCTGAGCCGCGCGATCGATCGGGTGACTGCTTCGTCGGACACCGGCGACACAGCCCGGTCCTCAGCGGCGGACGACGCGCTCTGCCTCATCGGCACGGGACGCGGCGCGCTGGCGACGGATCTCCGCGGCTCCGCTCCGACGGCTCGACTCACCATCGACTGGATCGGTTGCGCCGCGTCGATCGCCGGCGTCATCGCGCAGTACGGATTGCCGGTGTTCAAGGTGGTGAGCTTCATCAGGGAGGCGCGTGCGCTGTTCGGCAGCGCCTACGACATCCATCTGGCCATCCGCTACGGCCGGGCGGCCGCCGAGATGGGAGAAGAGGCGACTCAGATCATCGAAGCGCTCCTCGGGGTCGACGGCGTCGCATCGGCATGCTCCGGCGCCGCCGCCATGGACGTCTGACATGCAGTCCGGCGAGCCCTTCCACGACGACCGCGCGCCCTCGACATGGGAGCCACCACCCGTCTGGGCGCCGGTCGTCGGTCACTTCTCCGTCGCCTTCCTGAAGATGCCACTGGTGGTGGTGATCTGCTTCGGGGGGACTCGGATCTTCGGCCTCGGCAGCCCCACTCTCTCCGCGATCATCGGCGGGACCATCCTGCTCACGGCAGTCAACATCTGCGTGACGGTGGCGGCGGAACGGCCCTTCGTCCTTCGACGTCGCAGCCTGGTCCCCGGCGGATGGGGCTTCGCCCTCGTGCCATGGCTCGCGGGTGCGACGAGCGCATGCGCCCTGGCTGGCTTCCTCCTGCCCGGGACGGCCTCCGTGGTACTCGCGACCGCGATGACGGGGGTGGAGACGGTCGAGCTCGCGTGGTCGCGCCCCTGGCGCCCCGGCGACACCGATGCCGAGTTCCGCGAGAAGTGGGTGGCCTTGAGGGATCTGACGAAGGAGACATTCGCGCCCGACGTCGAGGAGATCCGTCACAGGCTGGACGAGCGGGCGATGGATGGGTACCGCCGGAAGATCGCCGAGCGTGACACCGAGCGGGCGCGGGACGAGGAGCAGGAGCACGACGAGAGGGACGGTCCGCCGCGGGACGCGTGACTCGGGGTCCGCGGACACGGCAGGCTGGACCCATGAGCGCGCGCATCGAGGTGGAAGGGCCCGGCGGGCCCGAGGTCATGACCCTGACGGACGGCCCGGTGCCGGATCCCGGCCCCGGCGAGGTGCGCATCCGAGTGCACGCCGCGGGCGTCAACTTCATCGACACCTACCGGCGCAGCGGCGTGTACCCGATGGCGCACCCGTACGTGCCGGGATCCGAGGCGGCCGGCGTGATCGAGGCGCTCGGCGACGGCGTGAGCGGCGTCCACGTCGGCGACCGCGTCGCCACGGCGGAGGCGGAGGGCACCTACTCCCAGCACGCGCTGGTGCGCGCCGAGACCCTCCTGCCCGTCCCCGACGGCGTCGAGATGGAGACCGCCGCGGCGCTCCCGCTCCAGGGCCTCACCGCGCACTACCTCGCGACGAGCTCGTACCCGGCCGGCCCCGGGGATCGCGCGCTCGTGCACGCGGGCGCCGGCGGCGTCGGCCTCCTGCTCACGCAGCTGCTCGCCGACCGCGGGGTCGAGGTCATCACGACCGTCTCGAACGAGGAGAAGGCGGCCCTCTCCCGCGCGGCGGGCGCGACGCACGTGCTCGGCTACGACGACGTGCCGGTGCGCGTCCGCGAGCTGACCGACGGCCGCGGCGTCGACGTGGCCTACGACGGCGTCGGCCGCGACACGTTCGACGGCTCGCTCGCCAGCCTGCGGATCCGCGGGACGCTGGTGCTCTTCGGCGGCGCGAGCGGCCAGGTGCCGCCGTTCGACCTGCAGCGCCTGAACTCCGGCGGGTCCCTGTCGGTCACCCGCCCGACCCTCGCCCACTTCCTGCTCGACGCCGAGGAGCGGCGCTGGCGCGCGGGCGAGCTGTTCGCGGCCGTCCTCGACGGCTCGCTCGACGTGCGCGTCGGCGCGACGTACCCGCTGGCCGATGCCGCTCGCGCCCACGAGGACCTGGAGGCCCGGCGTACGACGGGCTCCATCGTGCTCATCCCCTGACACGGGAGCCCGCCGAACACTTGCCATGGAGGAAAACCAGATGTAGGTTTCCCTCATGGAAAATGATCGAGCAGCAGACGCGGCCGCCGCCCTCGACGGCCTCCACTCCGACCGCGAGGCCCTGGCCGCCCGCATCCCCGTGCCGCGCTGGCACCTCGCGGGGTTCGGGGCCATCGCCCTCGCCTGGGTCGCCCAGGCCGTGACCCTCTCCCCCGGCGCCGGATACGAGCCGCCGCGGACCTCCTGGCTGCTCATCGCGGCCGCGGTCGTGCTGCTGGTGCTCATCCGCCGCCGCACGGGCATCCGGTTCCGCGGCGTCGGGCTGCGCGCGGTGCTCCTCGTCGCGGCCGCGCTCCTCGGCTGCCTCGTGCTGTTCTCGATCTCGCTGGGCCTCGTCGCGCAGGGCCTCGGCTGGACCGTCGCGCTCACCGCGGTGGCCGCCTTCGGCCTCGTGACCTGGTTGTCGACGCTGGCGTTCCGCGCGGCCGTCGACGGGATCCGGCGCCGTGGCTGAGGCCGCGTTCGACGAGCTGATCCACGCCCCCGTCCGCCTCCGCATCTGCGGGATCCTCCGGCGGGTCGACCAGATCGACTTCGCCGTCCTGCGCGACACCCTCGGCGTCGCCGACGCCAGCCTGTCCAAGCACCTCCGGCAGCTGACGGAGAGCGGCTACGTCGCCTCGCGCAAGGCCTCCTCGGCCGGGCGCGCGGACAAGCGGCAGCTCACCTGGCTGTCGCTCACCGCATCCGGCCGCCGGGCGTTCGACGGGCACCTGGCCGCCCTGACCGAGATCGCGGGGGCCGGGGCCGACGCCTGACCGGGCGGCCCACCGGACCCGCAGCCCGAGCGCCTAGCCTCGTCGCATGCCCGCACCCGGATCCGCGCCGACGCGCATCGGCTTCCTCACCACCGGCCCGTTCGACCCGGTCGATCCCGCCACCGGCCTCGAGGAGGCGCTGCGGCTCGTGGAGCTGGGCGACGCGCTCGGCCTCGACACCGCGTGGCTCCGGCCCGACCACCTGCGGCACGCGATCTCCTCCCCCGTCGCCATGCTCGCCGCGGCCTCCCAGCGCACGAGCCGCATCGGGCTCGGCACGGCGTCGATCCCCGTGCGCGCCGAGAACCCGTTGCGCCTCGCCGAGGACCTCGCGACCGTCGACCTCCTCTCCGGCGGGCGCCTGCGCCCCGGCCTCTCGGTCGGGAACCCGGGCCGCGTCGCCGCGGTCGACCGCGCCGTGCACCCAACGACGGCCGAGCACGAGGAGCCGGGCCGCGACCGCCTCCTCCGCTTCCGCGAGCTGCTGCGCGGCGGCCGCGTGCCGGGCGCGGACGACCGGCCCGACGCATCCGACGATGAGCACGACGAGGCCCTCACGCCCACGGTGCAGCCGTCGTCCCCCGGCCTCGCGGACCGCCTCGCCTACGGCGCGGCGACGCTCCGCACGGCGGCCTGGGCGGGATCGCACGGCTTCCGCCTGCTCGCCTCCGACGTGACCGAGCGCGGAACCGGCGGCGGCCACGGCTTCGCGGCCGACCAGCGCGCCCTCATCGACGCCTACCGGGCCGCGCATCCGGATCCGGCCGCCGCGCACGTCACGCTGGCGCTCGTCGTGGTGCCCACCGACGGCGCCACCTCGGAGCAGCGCGCCCGGTACGCGGACGACGCCGCGGCGCACGCCGAGCGGGCCGCCCGGGCGGACCAGTCGGAGGGCCCGGGAGTCGGGTCGAGCATGGTCCGCGCTCCGGATCTCGTGGGCCCGTCCGACCGGCTGGCGGCCGCGCTGCTCGCACACCCGGCCGTGCAGGCCGCCGACGAGCTCGCCATCGCCCTGCCGGCGGGGTTGCCCACGGGCGACCTCGCGCAGATCCTCACCGACGTCGCCCAGCACCTCGGCCCGGCGCTCGGCTGGTCGCCCGCGACCTCCTGACCCGGCCGGCGCCGGACCCTCGACGGCCCGTGCCCGCCGGGGCCCGGACGGGAGCCCCGGCCCGCCCGCCTAGCATCGGTCCATGCCCGCATCCGGTACCCCGCTCGCCCGCCTCGGCTTCCTCACCATCGGCACGTTCGACCCGGCGGATCCCGCCGAGGGCCACGAGGCCACCCTCCGGATCATCGAGAGGGGCGAGCAGCTCGGCCTCGACAGCGCGTGGCTCCGGCACCGCCACCTGCAGCACGGGATCTCCTCCCCCGTCGCCGTGATGGCCGCGGCCTCACAGCGCACGCGCCGCATCGACCTCGGCACGGCCGTCACGCCCATCGGCGCCGAGAACCCGTTCCGCCTCGCCGAGGACCTCGCGACGGTCGACCTCCTCACCGGCGGCCGCCTCCAGCCGGGCTTCTCGATCGGCACGCCCATGCGCTTCGACACGTACCGCGACGCGATCTACCCGACGACCGCCGACCTCGAGGACCTCGGCTACGACCGCCTCCTCCGCTTCCGCGACCTCGTGCACGGCCGGACCGTCAGCGACGCCGCCGCCCGCGAGGGACAGGAGGAGTACGCCTCCACCGTGCAGCCGCACGCCGCGGGACTCGCCGAGCGGATCTGGTACGGCGCCGCGAGCACGCGCTCCGCGGTCTGGGCCGGCGAGAACGGCTTCCGCCTCCTCACGTCGAGCGTGATCCAGGGCGAGCTCGGGCCGGACTTCGGCGCGAACCAGCGCGCGCAGATCGACGCGTACCGGGCAGCCCATCCGACCGGCGCCGACGCCCGAGTGTCGCAGGGCCTCGTCGTGATCCCCACCGACCGCGCCACCCCCGAGCAGCGCGCCCGCTACGAGGCATACGCCGCCTCCCGGGCGCATCGCGTCGGCGTGCCGATGGGGCCGCGGGGCCTGCTCTTCGCCGAGGACCTCGTGGGCACCTCCGAGGAGATCGCCGCGCGCCTGCACGCCGACCCCGCGTTCCAGGCCGTCGACGAGGTCGCGTTCGCCCTCCCCTTCACCCTCGGCGAGGCCGACCTGGAGCAGATCCTCACCGACATCGCCGAGCTCCTCGGCCCGGCCCTCGGCTGGTCGCCCGCCATCTGACCCGGCCCGCGCACGACGACGCCCCTCCCGCCCGACCATGAGGGTCGGTGCGGGAGGGGCGTCGTCCTTCGCCCTAGTCGCGACTTCGGCGCCGGCGGCGCTTCTGGAAGGACACGGAGACCAGGTACGTGACGCCGAACATGAGCACAGCGACCACGCTCGCGGGCACGGCCTGCGTGGCAGGGGAACGCCCGTCGAGCAGAGGCACGATCACCAACTGCGAGAAGAGGAAGAACGCGACGACGATGGACGACGATGCGAGGGCACGGCTTCGATCTGCTCGGTGGTCCTCCGGTTCAATCACGACGGCACTGCACTTCCAACGTCGGAAGGTAGATCTGCATGTTCCGGTTGCGTGTGCAGACGCCATGGGCTGTGGCTACCGCGACGATGGTCGCTCCCACCCCGACGCCGACTGCGCACCCGAGGCCACCGCTCTCCGGGCCGAGTGCCGCACAGATCAGCAAGCCCAGCGTGCCCGCCGCGCCAGCCGCTTGCTCGGAGGGGTCGAGGCTGACGTACGGGAACGGATCCGCCCCGGCTCGTACGAGAGAACTACCCAGCTCCTCCTGTGTCGGTGCCCCGACCACCGGCGCTCCTCCCGGTGAGTAGGTGTAGGTGATGGTCACTCCGTCGCCGATGCGGTACGTCACGCGCTGGCCGAATGCGGTACTGACGGCGTCCCGCGGAACCGCGCTCTCGCGGAGCTCGATACCGGCTCTCTCGATGCGCTCCGTGGATGGAACAGCGTCGGAGACGTCCGCCGTTCGAGCAGGCCCGGAGGAGAATGAGGCGCTGATGCGGCTCAAGGGAGTCCTCGTCGGCGTCGCCGAGGCGCTGGACGCGAAGGAAAGCGTCGACAGTGCGACGGCTGCGATGACCCCCATGAGGGGGATCGGATGAATGCGCATGGTTGCTCCTAGCTAGTCGGAGTGCTTCGGGGGAGGTTCGCAGGTCGCGCACTTGCGCGAGCGAAGCGCACACACCCCGGCGGAGGCGGAGGTCAGCGCGACTTCATGTGCCGACCCGGCCGGGAGGCGACGACGCCCCTCCCGCGCGATGCGGGAGGGGCGTCGTCGATGATCCGGCGCGGGATCAGTGCATGCTCACGGCCTCGGACGACGCGCCCTCGCGGAAGCGCTCGAGCGGCACGCGCACCATCGACCAGGAGATGATCGAGGCGCAGGCGACGCCGATCGCCGCGGCCAGGAACACCACGTGGTAGCCGTCCACCTGCTGCTGCAGCGGGTCCTGGACGCCGTCGGCGGTCGCGGCCGTGACGGCCGACGCGAACAGGGCGGTGAAGACCGCCGTGCCGATGGATCCGCCGATCTGCTGCGTGCCCGTGAGCGCCGCGCCCGCGACGCCCGCGTCCCGCGGCTCGATGCCGGAGAGCGCGACGTTCTGCATGGGCACGAAGACGCACGCGAGCCCGATGCCGAGGAGGATCTGCCCCGGGAGCACCTGCACGACGTAGGCGCCGTCGACCGTGACCCGGCTGAACCAGAGGAGACCGGCGGCGGCGACGAGCGGGCCGACCGTCATGAGCACGCGCGGGCCCACCTTCGGCAGCAGCCGCGCCACCTGCGGGGCGGTGAGCATGATCGACGCGGCCATCGGCAGCGACGCGAGGCCGGAGATGAGCGGCGACATGCCGAGCACGATCTGGAAGTGGAGCGTGAGGTAGAGCAGCCCGCCGAGGAGCGCCGCGCCCACCATCACGGAGGTCAGGTACGCGCCGCCGCGGGTGCGGTCGGCGACCACGCGGAGCGGCAGGAGCGGGTTCCGCGCCTTCGACTCCCACCAGACGAAGGCGACCATGATGCCCACCCCAAGCGCGAGGAAGCCGATGGTCTGCGGCTGTCCCCAGCCCTCCTCCGCACGGGAGAAGCCGTAGACGATCGACGCGAGGCCGACGGTCACGAGCAGGGCGCCGGGCACGTCGTAGCTGCGGTCGCCGTCGGCGCGGCTCTCCTTCACCAGCGGGATGCCGGCCACGATCGCGACGATCGCGATCGGCACGTTGACGAGGAGGCACCAGTGCCAGCTCAGGTACTCGGTGAGCACGCCGCCGAGGAGGAGGCCGACGGCCGCACCGGATCCGGCGATCGTGCCGTAGACCGCGAACGCCTTGACCCGGTCGGGTCCGGACGGGAAGGTCACCGACAGGAGCGCGAGCGCGGCGGGGGCGAGGAGCGCCGCGAAGATGCCCTGGAGGCCCCGCGCGATGAGGAGCATCTCGCTCGAGACGGCGAAGCCGCCGAGCGCGGAGGCGGCCGCGAAGCCGACCATGCCGAGGAGGAAGGAGCGCTTGCGCCCCCAGTAGTCGGCGATGCGCCCGCCGAGGAGGAGGAGCGAGCCGAACGCGAGCGCGTACACGGTGACGACCCAGGTGCGGTCGGCGTCGCTCATGCCGAGGTCGCGCTGCGCGGCCGGGAGGGCGATGTTCACGATGGTGCCGTCGAGCACGACCATGAGCTGGGCGAGGGCGACGACCGCCAGCAGGATCCACTTGCTGCGGGCGGAGGGGGCCGCCGGGGTGGCGGGGCCGGCCGGTGCGGCCGGGCCGGAGGCGGAGGAGGTCGAGGGCGGTGCGCTCTCGGGGGTGCGTGCGTGGGAGATCTGGTGCTCCTGAGGGTCGTGCGGCGCCCGGGCGGGCGAGGACGGTCCAATCTAGGGCTGCGGCGCGCGGAGAGTCAAACGAACCGGTTCGTTTGACATACGCTGTTCACATGGCAGAGACGACGGGGTCCGCCCGCTCCACCGATGACCGGCCCGACGACGTCCGGCACCGCATCCTCCTGGCCGCGCGCGAGGAGTTCGCGGCGCACGGGCTCGCGGGAGCGCGCGTCGACCGCATCGCCCGCTCCGGACGTGCCAGCAAGGAGCGGCTGTACGCGCACTTCACCGACAAGGAGTCGCTGTTCCACGCGGTGCTGAAGCTCAACGGCGTCGAGTTCTTCTCGGCCGTGACGCTGGATCCGGCCGATCTCCCGGGCTTCGTCGGCCACATCTTCGACCACGCCTACGAGCACCCGGAGCACCGCCGCATGCTCGCGTGGGCGCGGCTCGACGGCGTGACGCTCGACGTGCCGCACAGCGAGACCTCGCCGTCGGCGAAGGTCGAGGCCATCCGCCGCGGGCAGGAGGCCGGCACCATCGACCCGTCATGGGACCCGCAGCGCCTCCTCACCATGCTGTTCGCGCTCGCGCAGTCGTGGGTGCAGTCGCCGTACCCGGCGATGCACGACGACGGGCCCGCCGCACGCGCCGCGGACCGGGCGGCGGTCGTGGAGGCCGCGCGCCGGATCACGGCGCCGCCCTCCCGCTGAGGACGACGGGCCCCGCGGGTCGATCGTCACGGCATCCTGCGGATTCCCCGGATGAGGGGGACGGTTCCCAGGACCCGCCCGTACCGTGGGCCCATGTCCGACACCCTGACCCGCGAGTACGAGGCGGGGTCGAGCCACGCGCATCCCCTCCGCCGCTTCCTGCGCCGTTGCCGGGCCTGGATCGAGCTGCACCCGAGGGCCCGCTGGCTGTACCGGATCCTCGTCGGGATCCTCGGCGTCGCCATCGTCCTCGTCGGCGTCGTCCTCATCCCCCTGCCGGGGCCGGGCTGGCTCATCGTCTTCCTCGGCATCGCCGTGCTGGGCACCGAGTTCCCCGCGGCGCACCGCGTGAACGTGTTCCTCAAGCGCCAGCTCCACCGGTTCTGGGACGCCTGGCGCCGCTGGCGGGCCTCGCGCGCGGAGCGCCGCGCCGCACGCGTGCGCTGACCCTCCCGCGCGGAGGCTCGCGCCCGGAGCCCCGCCCGCGACCGCGTCGCCGCCCCGCCCCCCCTGCGACCCCGGCCTCGCCTCCCCCGTGTGCCGCGCGTATCTCCCCCCTCCGGTCGATACGGCGGCGTGACGCGTGTCCCTAGGGTCGGACCATGTCCTCTCCCGCAGCGCACGCTCCCCGCGACCTCCCGCCGGGACGCGTCCCGGTGCCCGGACGGGTCCCGCGACCCGTCGGCGACGGTGATCCCGGCGACGGCAGAGCGCCGACCCGGGGCCGCGCCCTCGGCCGCACGCTCGTCATCGGGCGGGAGGCGGCGCTCATGCTCCTGGCGCTCGTGGTCGGCGTCGTCGCCTTCGGCGGCGTGCTCACGCTCCTCGAGGAGTCCGGGACGACGGGCGCCCGCGTCGACGTCCTGCTCCTCGTCGACGCCGGGGTCGGGCTCGTGGCCGTCGCGCTCCTGCCGGTCCGTCGCGTCGCGCCCCTCCCGATCGCCCTCGTGCTCGGGGTCGTCGCGGCCGTGTCGAGCGTCGGGCTGCCCGCCGCCGCCATCGCCCTGGCCTCCCTCGCCGCCCGCCGCCGCCCACGGGAGATCGCGCTGGCCGCCGGCACCTGGGTCGTCGCCGTCGGCACGTGGGAGCTCGCCGGGCTCTCCTACCTGCCCACGACGCCGCGCGAGGTCCCGGTCGTCGGCGCCCTGCTCGTCGCCATGCTCGGGCTCCTCGTCGTCGTCGGGCTCTACGTGGGCGGCCGACGCGAGCTGATGGCGTCGCTGCGGGAGCGCGCGCGCCTCTCCGACGAGGAGCAGGCCCTCCGCGCGGCGCAGGCGGCGGACCGCGAGCGCACCCGCATCGCCCGCGAGATGCACGACGTGCTCGCGCACCGGCTCTCGCTGGTCGCGCTGCACGCGGGGGCGCTGGAGTACCGCGACGACCTCGACCCGGCCGAGGTCCGCGCCACCGCGGGCGTCGTGCGGGACAACGCGCGGACGGCCCTCACGGAGCTCCGCGAGGTCCTCGGCGTGCTGCGCGACCCGTCCGGCGGTCCGGCCCTCGCGCCGCCCCAGCCGACGCTCGCCGACCTCCCCGGGCTCCTCGAGGAGGCGTGCGCGCTCGGCGTGGAGGTGCACGCCGACGTCCACCCCGACACCCGGGACGAGCTGCCGACCCTCTCGGCGACGACCTCCCGGCACGCCTACCGCGTCGTCCAGGAGTGCCTCACGAACGCCCGCCGCCACGCCCCGGGCGCACCGGTGACGCTCACGGTCGACGGGCGCGCCGGCGGATCCCTCCGCATCGCGGTCGAGAACCCGGTGCCGTCCGAGGAACCCGGCGCCGACGATCCGGCCGCGCCCCCGGCCGGTCACGGCCTCGCGGGCATCGCCGAGCGGGCGCTCTCGCTCGACGGCACCCTGGCGGTCGCCCGCCGCGACGGCCGGCACGTGGTGGAGGCGGTGCTCCCGTGGACCGCGTGAGCACCGGCGGCCCGACGGCATCCGGCCCGACGGCGCCCGGCCCCGCAGCCGGGGGCACTGACCTCGCGGGCGTCGTGCCCGCGGGCGGCCCGCCCATCCGCGTGGTGATCGTCGACGACGACGCGCTCGTGCGCGCCGGCCTGGGGATGCTGCTCGGCGGCGGGCACGGGCTCGAGGTGGTCGGCGAGGCCGCCGACGGCCTGGCCGCGGGTCGCGTCATCGCCCGGACGGCGCCCGACGTCGTGCTCATGGACATCCGCATGCCGGTCTGCGACGGGATCGCCGCCACGGCCCGCGAGGTGGCCCGACGCCCCGACCTCCCCGTCATCGTGCTCACGACGTTCGACGCCGACGAGCTCGTGCTCGGGGCGCTGCGGGCCGGCGCGCGCGGGTTCCTGCTGAAGGACACCCCGCCCGTCGAGCTCGTGGCGGCGGTGCGCCAGGTCGCCGCGGGCAGCTCGATCCTGTCCCCCTCGGTGCTCGACACCGTGATCGGCGTGGCGGCCCAGCGCGACCGCGCCGACCGCACGGCCGAGCGGGCGCGCTTCGGCACCCTGACGGAGCGCGAGCAGGAGGTGGCGCTCGCCATCGCGCGCGGTCACTCGAACGCCCGCATCGCGGCCGACATGCACCTCGGCGTCGCGACCGTGAAGACGCACGTGGGCCACGTGCTCGACAAGCTCGGCCTCGAGGGCCGCGTGCAGGTCGCCGTGCTCGTGCACGAGGCCGGGCTCGCTCCGTCGGAGTGAGCCCGGCCTCGGGCGGTGCCGGCCGGAGCCGGTCAGGTGCGGCGGATCAGCCGGCGAGCGCCGGGTAGTCCGTGTAGCCCTCGGCGCCGGGGCCGTAGAAGGTGTCGCCGTTCGGCTCGTTGACCTCCGCGTCCTGCTCCCAGCGCTCGACGAGGTCGGGGTTGGCGATGACCATGCGGCCGACGGCGACCAGGTCGGCGCTGCCGTCCTCGACGAGGTCGACGGCGTCCTGGCGCTCGGTGACGACGCCGAAGCCGCTGTTGATCATGAGCGGTCCGCCGAACGTGGCGCGCAGGCCCTGCACGAGCTCGCCGCGCGGCTCGGCGTGCAGCACGCTGAGGTACGCGAGGCCGAGGGGCGCGATGCCCGCGAGGAGCGCCTCGTAGGTGGCGCGCGTCTCGTCGGCGTCCTCCTCGAGCACGTCCTGGATGTTGTGGCTCGGCGAGATGCGGATGCCGACGCGGCCGGCCCCGATCTCGCGCGCGACCGCGTGGGCCACGTCGATGCCGAGCTTCGCGCGGTTGGCGGGCGACCCGCCGTAGGCGTCCGTGCGGACGTTGGAGACGGGCGAGAGGAACTCGTGCAGCAGGTAGCCGTTGGCGGAGTGGATCTCCACGCCGTCGAACCCGGCGTCCACCGCGTTGCGCGCCGCGACCGCGAGCTCGTCGACGATGAGCGGGACCTCGTCGGTCTCCGGCTCGCTGGGGACGGGGTAGGGGGCCTTGCCGGTGGGCGTGTGGACCTCGCCCTGGATGGCGATGGCGCTCGGCGCGAGCAGCGGCAGTCCGCCCGTGATCTCCTCGTGCGACACGCGGCCGCCGTGCATGAGCTGCATGACGATGCGCCCGCCGGCGGCGTGCACCGCGTCGGTCACCCGACGCCAGCCGGCGATCTGCTCGTCCGTCACGATGCCGGGCTGGCCCGGGTACGCCTTGCTGCGCTCGCTCGTGAACACGCCCTCGGACACGATGAGGCCCGTGGACGCGCGCTGGCGGTAGTACTCGACGACGAGGTCGCCGGGCACGCCGTGCTCGTCGGAGCGCATGCGCGTGAGAGGCGCCATGGCGACGCGGTTGGGGAGCTCGAGGGCGCCCAGGGTGAGGGGGGAGAAGAGCTTCACGTGGTGGATCCTTCGTCTCGCAGATGGCCGCCGCGCGCCCGGACGGGTCACGTCGGGCGGGGAGGCGGGGCCAGCGGCCCGAGCGGACCGCGCTCGGGCAACCCCCGCGCCCGTCCGCGGCATTCCGGGGGCGGCGCTTCTCCCAGGCCCTCGTCAGACTGATCGCGCCCCGGGCGCGTCAGGAGGAGGGGTAGGGCTCCGTGCGCCGCGCGAGGACGACGTCGTCGGCGGCGAGGTCGTGCCAGCCGCGGAGGAGGTGGCGGGAGTCCCAGCCGACCGACGCGTACGGCAGCCACACCGTGAAGAGGGAGCCGATGGCGAACGCGTTCTGCACCACGCCGCGGAGGAGCGCGCGGCCGAAGCCGAGCATCCCGGGCTGCGAGAAGCGCTGGACGCGGATGCCGACCATCGCCTTGCCGGGCGTGGTGCCCTTCCAGCCGAGCCACCAGGTGGCGATGAGGAGGTACGAGACGAGGCTGAGGAACGTGGCGAGGACGGCCCCGCCCGCGTAGGTGTCCATGAGGTCCTCGGCGGCCTCGCCGAACAGCTGCTGGTCGACGATCCGCTGCTGCGCGATCCCCTGCAGCGGGATGATGAACGCGCCCGCGGAGAGCGCGCCGACGAAGCCGAAGACCACCTGGTCGAGGATCCGGCCGGCCGCGCGTCGCCCCACTCCCGCGAGACGCCAGGACGGGTCGATGTGCGGCGGCAGGGGGCGCTGGGCCGACGGGAGCAGCATCATCCCGTAGCCGGGCGGCGGGACGGCTCCCGGGTACGCGGCGGCCGGGTAGCCGGCGCCGGGGTACGCGGCCGGCGGGTACCCGGCGTCGGGGTAGGCGGCGGGGTACGCCCCGGGGTAGGCGGCCGGCGCGGCCGGCGCCGGTGCGTACGCGGGCGGCGCGTCCTCGCCCGCGGCGCCCTCCCGCGCGTGGTCCCGCGCGTCGTCCCGCCCCTGGTCAAGGTCCCGCTGCCCGTCGTCGTGCCTGTCGCTCATCGCGTCTCCCCTGGTCCCGCGCCCCCGCGGCGCGGGTCCAGATTATCCAGCGGGTGGGGGATCGAGGCGCCCGGACGCCAGGAGGGCCCGGCACCCGCATGGGTGCCGGGCCCTCCCGGTGATGATGACGTCGGCGTCAGCCCTGGATCTCCCCACGGGAGACGGCCTCGGCGTACTTGCGGAGGTCCGGTCCCGGCTCGAAGTCGATGAACCGGTCCTTCAGCTGCTCGAAGAGCCGCTGGTAGACGGTCTCCCAGTCCTGGCCCTCGAGCTCCCTGGCCGCCGTCTGCACGGCCTCCTGGAGCACGCGGTCGCTGTCCGTGAGGATCTTGTCGCGCGCCTCCTGGTTCCAGCGGATGTCGTCCGTCTGCATGATCAGGCCTGGACGTCGCCGCGCCAGGCGCCGTCCTCGGTGCCGCGCTTCTCGATGAACTCCTTGAAGTTCTTCAGGTCCGCCTTGATGACGTGGTCGTCCACGCCGATCGCCGCGCCCACCTTCTCGACGAGGCCCTTGGCCTCCCAGTCCAGCTGGACGGTGACGCGGGTCTCGGTGTCGCTCAGCTTGTGGAACGTGACGACGCCGGCGTGGTCCTCGTCGCCGCCCGTGGAGTTCCAGGCGACGCGCTCGTCGGGGTGCTGCTCCGTGATGTTGGCCTCGAACGTGCGCTCGACGCCGCCGATCTTGACCTTCCACTCGGTGAGCGTGTCGGTGACCTGCGTGATCGACTCGACGTAGCTGAGGAAGTTCGGGAACGACTCGAACTGGGTCCACTGGTTGTACGCGGTGCTGACGGGGACGTTGACGTCGACGGTCTCGATTACCTGGGGCATTGCTTCTCCTCGTGCGTTCTCGGTGCTGGGGTCGGATCCGCGTTCGATCCGAGAGCCCGGGCCCCGGTGTGGACACCGGGACGGGCACGCGTCCGACGCTACGCCGGGGCCCTCTCCCGTATCCCGCACCCGAGGAATGCACAGGGAACGTTCAACCGCCGGTCATCCCTCGGGGCTCGGGAGCGGTCCGAGCATCCGCTGGACGAACGCGCGCGACCACGACGCGTAGACGCGGGAGGCCTGCGCGGAGTCGGGATCGCCGAGGTCGATGACGCTCTCGCGGGGGAACGGCACGGAGAGGGCGTCGGCGCGCGAGGCGACGATCTCCTCCGTCACGCGGTTGAGCAGGCGCGCGTGCCGGGCCGCCACGGCCCGCCACGGGGCGGGGATGCCGACGCTCTCCCGCAGGGGCGGGACCTCGGGGACGAGCACGCGCGCGCCCTCGGGCAGCCCCTGGCACAGGTCGTCGATGGCGGAGCAGAGCAGCCGGCGCCAGGTGCGCTGCGGCGTCAACCGGATGCTGTCGCCGACGCCCACCATCAGCAGCACGACGTCGACGCCCGCCAGCAGGGCGCGGTCGCGGACCGTGCCGGCGGCCGTGTGGATCGTGAGGTCGGCGAAGGGGCGCGTGGTCCACTCGACGCCGCGGCCCGTGCGCCGCGCGAGCTGGCGCGAGAAGTGCCCCGCCATGCCGAGCTCGTGCGAGAGCACGCCGAACCCGACGGCCGTCGCCTCGCCGATGACGAGGACGCGCTGCGGGGACTCGCCGGGGACGACGCCGGATCCCGCGTCGCGGGGGAAGACGGTGCTGCGGAGGCCGGCGCGGAGCGCCCGGTACTGCACGAAGATCGCGGGCCGGAGCACGGCCTGCGCGACACGTCGGATGCGTCCCGTCATGATCCGCACCCCCCGGCTCGTCGACGCGCCCAGCGTACCCGCGCTCAGACGCCGCGGGCGCGGAGGAACGGCATGGGCGAGGTGGCGACGCCGCCCTGCCGGATCTCGAAGTGCAGGTGGCAGCCGGTGGACAGGCCCGCGCTGCCGACGGCGCCGATCTGCTGCCCGGCCTGGACCGTCTGCCCGGTGCGCACCATGACGCCGTAGGAGTACATGTGGCCGTAGACGCTCGTGACGCCGCCCCCGTGGTTCAGGGTGATCGCGTTGCCGAAGCCGCTGGATCCGCCCGCGAACTGCACGGTGCCGGACGCCGTGGCGTAGATGGGCGTGCCGCAGCCGGCGCCGAAGTCGTCGCCCGCGTGGAGGCGCCAGTAGCCGAGGATCGGGTGCAGGCGCATGCCGTACGACTGGTACGAGCCGTAGCTGCGGATGGGCATGGTCCAGCCCGATGCGGACGGCTGGCCGCCCGAGGACGGCGGACGGGGCGCGTTGGCCGGCGGACGCGCGGCGGCGTTCGCGGCGGCGGCGGCAGCGGCGGCAGCGGCACGGGCATCGGCCTGGCGGCGCGCCTCCGCGGCCGCCTCCTCCTGCCGCTTCCGCTCGCCGATGGCGTAGCCCTCCTCGACGGAGATGCGGGAGTCGCGCAGGGTGGTGAGCTGCGCCTGCAGCTCGGAGCTGCGGGCCTGCTGCTCGGCGAGGGCCTGATCGGCGCGGGCCTGCGCGGCCGACGCCTCCTGGAGCTTCGCCTCGGCGTCGGCGGCGAGGACGGCGAGCGCGTCCTTGGCGACGGAGGCCTGCTTGCCGAGCGACTCGGCGGTGCGGGCCGCCGTGACGGCGGCGGTGAACGCGGTGTCCTGGCGGTCGGCGAGCTTGGTGGCGGTGCCCATGCGGGACAGGAGCGCGTCGGCGTCCTCGCCGCCGCTCGTGAGCAGGCGGAGGGAGACGTCGCCGCCGCCCCCGCCGCTGCGGGCGAGCTGGGCGACGAGGCGGCCGACCTGGCGCTTGGCCTCGTCGGCATCGGCCTGGGCGCGCTCGGCCTTGGACTGCAGCGCCTGCAGCTCGCCGGTGGCCCGGTCGAGCTCGTCCACGGCAGCGGCATGCTCGTCGGCGCGCTGGAGGGCCAGGGCGTTCGCGGCCTCGACCTCGGCGGCGAGCCCGGAGATGAGGGAGGTGATGCGCGTGACCTGCTCGGCGGTGGCCTGCTCGCTCGAGCGGGCGGCCTGCACCTCCGACCAGGTGGGGTACTCCTCCGCGGCCTGCGCGGACGGGACCCCGAGCCCCAGGAGGAGGCCGGATGCGGCGAGGGCGGCGGCCAGTCGGAGGCGCGGCGCGACGGTCGCCCGCGGGCGTCCGGGGACGCGGCGGGGGGTGCGAGCGGTGCGGGAGATGGCGGGCCTCGTCGAGGTCGGTGGAGCACGGATCCTCCGACGCTAACCGAAATGATCACGAACACCACCATCAACTTTCGTTTCAGGAGGTGAGGAAACCCGGTGGTTTGCAGGTTCCCGGACGTAGCCTGAGCGCGCGCTCCACCCGAGGCGCGCGGCTCCGGCCGCACCCGACAGTCGCCCCGGCGACCCGCACGGACGGCGGCACGCATGGGCATCGACCCGCAGGGCATCATCGAGGGCGCCGGCATCTGGGGCCTCGTCGTCGTGTGCGCGATCGTCTTCGCGGAGAGCGGCCTGCTCGTCGGCTTCTTCCTGCCGGGCGACACGCTCCTCTTCTTCACGGGCGTCCTCACGTACACGGGCGCCATCGCCCTCCCCGTGCCGCTCGTGGTCCTCCTCGTGCTCGCCGCGGCGTTCCTCGGCGACCAGCTCGGCTTCGCGATCGGGAGGTCGGCGGGTCCGCGCGTCTTCGAGCGGAGGGACTCCGGGCTCTTCAGCCGTCGGAACGTGGATCGCACGCAGGGGTTCTTCGACCGCTTCGGCAGCTGGGCCGTGACGCTCGCGCGCTTCGTGCCCGTCGTCCGCACCTTCGCGCCGGTCGCCGCCGGGGTGGGCCGCATGCGCTACGGCCGGTTCGCGGCCTTCAACGCCGTCGGCGCGGCGGCCTGGACGGTGCTCGTGACCGGGCTCGGGTACGGCCTCGCGGGCATCCCCGGCGTGGCCGACGTGGTGGGTCGCTACATGGACGTCGTCCTCGTGGGGATCGCGGCGATCAGCGTCGGCGGCATCCTCCTCACGCTCCTCCGTCAGCGCCGCAGGGCCGCCGCGCACGGCGCCGACGGGCGCGGCACCGGCGCGTGAGAGCGTCGCGCCGACCCTAGGATCGGGCGGCAGGACGACCGGCGTCCGGTCGGGAGCGCGCATGACGGTCATCGAGGCGCCGGGCGGCCGTGCGCAGGCGCGCGGGGCGGGGATCGTGACCGCGGTCGTCGGGTTCGCCGGCACCTCCGCCGTGGTCCTCACGGGGCTCACGGCGGTCGGGGCGTCGCCCTCCGAGGCCGCGTCCGGGCTGCTGGCGCTGTGCGTCACGCAGGGGCTCGGCACCGTGCTGCTCGCCCACCGGTTCCGCCGTCCCATCACGCTGTCCTGGTCGACGCCGGGAGCGGCGCTCCTCATCGGCTCGGGCGCGGTCGAGGGCGGCTGGGCCGCGGCAGTGGGCGCATTCCTCGTCTGCGGGATCCTCGTGCTCGCGACCGCGCTCTGGCCGCTGCTCGGCCGCCTCGTGCGCCTCATCCCGGCCAGCGTCGCCGCCGCGATGCTCGCCGGCGTGCTCCTCCCCCTCTGCGTCGCGACCGTCACGGCGGCGGTCGCGACGCCCCTCGTGGTGCTCCCCGTGGTGCTCGCGTGGCTCGTCGCCGCCCGCTGGGCGCCGCGCTGGGCGGCCCCGACGGCGCTGGCCGCCGCGCTCGTGGTGGTCGGCGTCTCGCTGGCCGTCGCGGGGCCCGCGCCCGGATCGACGCTCGACCTCGCGCACCTCGTGCCGCGGATCGAGCTGACCGCGCCCGTGTTCACGGTGGCGGCGGCCGTCGCGCTCGGCGTGCCGCTGTTCGTCGTCACCATGGCGTCGCAGAACCTGCCGGGCGTCGCGGTGCTCGCGAGCTTCGGCTACGAGACGCCGTGGCGCGCCGCGATGGCGACGACGGCCGCCGCGACCCTCGTGAGCGCGCCGCTCGGCGGCCACGCCGTGAACCTCGCCGCGCTGTCCGCCGCACTGTCGGCGGCGCCCTCCGCGCATCCGGATCCGGACGAGCGGTGGCGCGCGGCCAGCACGGCCGGGTGGACGAACCTCGTGCTCGGGCTCGCGTCGG
>NZ_JAVCVL010000190.1:0-5153 GCF_032917815.1 Clavibacter sp. MX14-G9D
CGGCCTCGGTCCGGTGCTCGGTGCCCGGGAGCCCGGCCCCGGCTCCGCGATCGTCGTCCGGGGACTCGCCCCGGGCCGCGCGCTCGCGGCGGTCGAGCTCGGCGGCGGCGCGGATCCAGCGCTCGTCCGACTCGTCGGCGCCCTGCGCGTAGACGCGGCGGCGGAGCTCCGCGTCCGGCAGCGCGCCGAGATCCTCGACCGCGTCGTCGCCGTCCTGGTGCATGGAGCACCTCCTCCTCCGCCGACCCTGCCACATCGGGCGGGGGCAGGGGAGCGGGGGACGGCCCGCGGACCCCGCCGCGGCATCCGGAGGGATCCCGCGATGGCCCCGTCGCGTCGTCCCGGCGGCGTTCCCGCGATGTCCTCGCGGTGTCCCCGTGTTACGCCCCGGTTCGACACGCGACCGCCCCCGCGCCTACCGTCGAGGTGCTGCAGGGCCGCGGCGACCGGTCGGCGCCGGCGTCCCGCACCGCATCCGCGGCACGGAGCCGCCCGCGCGCGCCGCTCGGCATCGGCGCAGGGGTCCCGCATCCGGGTGCCGCTCCGCGTGCCGTCGCATCGCCCGGACCCGACCCGGACGGCCGTCCGCGCGCCGCGTCCGCTCGACCAGCCCCTGCACGCACCAGGCTCCCCGCACCCCGCACCCCGCACCAGGCACCCCGCCCCCCGCACCACCCGGACAGCACCGGCTCCCGCACCACCGAGAGGATCCCCATGACCACCCAGGCACCCCTGATCGACGCCCCGAAGCGGCGGAACCGCCTCGGCCTCATCATCGGCGCGGTCGTCGTCGTCCTCGCCGTCGTCGCGGCCGTCCTCTTCGCGACCGGCGCGTTCGACCGCGGCGGCAAGGCCGTCCGCATCGGCGTGGTCGGCGCGAGCGACCCGCAGTGGCAGCCCTTCGTCGACGCGGCGAAGGAGGAGGGCATCGACGTGGAGGTCGTCAACTTCTCCGAGTACACGCAGCTGAACCCGGCGCTGTCCGAGGGCGAGATCGACCTCAACCAGTTCCAGCACCTCGTCTACCTCGCGCAGTACAACGAGGGCGCGGGCGACGACCTCACGCCCGTCGGCGCCACGGCCATCTACCCCCTGGCGCTGTACTCCTCGAAGCACGCGTCGGTCGACGAGATCCCCGAGGGCGGCACGGTGGTCGTCCCCAACGACGAGTCGAACCTCGCCCGCAGCCTCCTGGTGCTCCAGAGCGCCGGCCTCGTCACCCTCGAGGGCGGCGGATCCAGCATCTCCACGCTCGACGACATCGACCAGGACGCCTCGAAGGTCACGGTCACCACGGTCGACGCGGCGCTCACCGCCACGTCGCTGCCCGACGCGGACGCCGTCATCATCAACAACGACTTCGTCCCCGACGCCGGCCTCACCTCCGACGACGCCATCGCGCAGGACGACCCGAGCGACCCCGCCTCGCTCGCCTACGTCAACGTCTTCGCCGCCCGCGGGGACGACGCGTCGAACGAGACGTACCTCGAGCTCGCCCGCATCTTCGAGGACACGCCGGCCGTCATCGACGCGCTCGTCGAGAACTCGGGCGGCACCGCGGTCCCGCTGAAGACCCCGGCGGACGAGCTGCGGAGCATCCTCGCCACCACCGAGGAGGACGTCGCGGCGAGCAAGGCGGCGGAGTGACGGACGCCCGTCCCGCGGGCTCCGGTCCCGACGCCGATCCCCGTCCCGCCCGGGACGGGGATCCCGTCGCGCCGCACGTCTCCCTGCGGGGCGTCGGCAAGCGGTACCCGCCGCGCGCGAAGGGCGAGCCGGCCCTCGACGCGCTCGCGGACGTCGACCTCGACATCCGCCGCGGCGAGGTGTTCGGCATCATCGGCTACTCGGGTGCCGGCAAGAGCACGCTCGTGCGGCTCGTGAACGCGCTCGAGCTCCCGACGTCGGGCACCGTCTCGGTCGACGGGCGCGAGATCCAGGACCTCCCCGAGCGGGAGCTCCGGAGGCTCCGGCTCGGCATCGGCATGGTCTTCCAGCAGTTCAACCTCTTCACCTCGAAGACCGTGTGGGGCAACGTCGCGTACCCGCTGTCCGTGGCGGGCATGCCGAAGGACCAGCAGCAGCGCCGCATCAGCGAGCTCCTGCACTTCGTCGGCCTCGCCGACAAGGCGCACGCCCGGCCGGACGAGCTGTCCGGCGGCCAGAAGCAGCGCGTCGGCATCGCCCGGGCGCTCGCGACCAGCCCCGCGATCCTCCTCGCCGACGAGGCCACGAGCGCGCTCGACCCGGAGACCACGAGCGAGGTCCTGGCTCTCCTCCGCCGGGTCAACGAGGAGCTCGGCGTCACCATCGTCGTCATCACGCACGAGATGGAGGTCATCAAGTCCATCGCCGACCGCGTGGCCGTGATGGACTCCGGCCGCGTCATCGAGCAGGGCGAGGTGTTCGACGTGTTCTCGCGGCCGTCGAGCGACGCCGCGCGCCGCTTCGTGTCCACCGTGGTCGCGGGCGTGCCCGAGGCCGACGAGGTCGCCCGGCTCCGCGCCCGGCACCCCGGCCGCCTCGTCACGCTGTCCTTCGCGGACGGCGGGGCGACGCAGACGGAGGTGTTCCGGGCGCTCGCGGGCGCCGGCATCGCCCTCGAGGTCGTCCACGGCGGCATCACCGACATCCAGGGCCGCACCTTCGGCAACCTGACCCTCGCGCTCACCGGCGACCCGGCGCGCATCGACGAGGTGCTCGCCGCCGACCGCGCCGGCGTCACCGTGACGGAGGTGGTCTGAGATGGACGCGCTGACCCCGCTCCTGCCCCTCCTCGGCCGCGCCACGGTCGAGACGCTCACGATGGTGCTGCTCACGCTCCTGTTCGGCGGGCTCGGCGGCCTCGTCATGGGCCTCGGCCTGTACCTGACGCGCGCCGGCAGCCTGTTCGCCAACCGGCCCGTGTTCGCGGTGCTGAACGTGGTGGTCAACACCTTCCGGCCGATCCCGTTCATCATCTTCCTGGTCGCCGCGCAGCCCCTCGCCCGGCTCGCGACCGGCAGCGGCATCGGGCAGCCGGCGATCATCTTCACCCTGTCGCTCGCGGCGTCGTTCGCGATCAGCCGCATCGTCGAGCAGAACCTGCTCACGGTGCAGCCCGGCGTCATCGAGGCGGCCCGCTCGGTGGGCGCGAGCCCGGTGCGGATCGTCGTCACCCTGCTGATCCCGGAGGCGCTCGGCCCGCTGGTCCTCGGCTACACGTTCGTCTTCGTCGGGATCGTCGACATGACGGCCGTCGCGGGCGCGGTCGGCGGCGGCGGGCTCGGCGACTTCGCGATCGTCTACGGCTACCGGCAGTTCGAGCCGGTCGTGACGTGGTCGGCCGTGCTCATCATCATCGTGCTCGTGCAGGTGGTGCAGTTCATCGGCAACCGGCTGGCGCGCGCGGCGCTGCGGCGCTGATCCTCCCGCGCGTCCCCCGCCGCGGCCGCCTCGCTACCTCAGCGAGGCGGCCGCGGCGCGCACGTGCCGGGTGAGGTCGGCGAGCACGGGGGAGTCGACGCTCCAGCGCTGCCAGTGCAGCGCCACGTCCACGTGGGACGCCTCGTCGAGCCGCACGAGCACGCCCCGGCGCACGAGCTCCTCGGCCTGGAGGTCGGGCAGCATGCCCCAGCCCATGCCCAGCGTGACCGCCGTGACGAACTCCGCCGACGAGGGCACGTAGTGCCGCGGCTGGCCGGCGGGCGCGCGCCGGCCGCGGAGCCAGCGGTCCTGCATGGCGTCCTTGCGGTCGTACATGACGAGGGGCGCGGTCGCCAGCGCGCCGGGCGTCGGCCCGTCGGGCAGGTGCGCGTCGCGGTACGCGGGCGTCGCCAGCGCCCGGTACCGCATGCGGCCGAGCCGCTCCGAGGTGCATCCCTGCACGGGGTCGCGCACGCTCGTGACGGCGGCCATGGCGGTGCCGTCGCGCAGCAGGTCGAGCGAGTGGTGCTCGTCCTCCCGGAGGACCTCGACGGCCTGCCCGGTCTCGGCGGCGAGGGCGGCGAACGCGGGCAGCAGCCAGGACGCGAGCGAGTCCCCGTTCACGACGACGGGCACGGCCGCGGTGCCGGCGCGCGGGGTGTCCCCGTCGCCTGGGCCGAGGAGCCCGTCGAGGTCGCGCTCGAGCAGCAGCACCTGCCGCGCGTGCCGGAGGACGGCGTCGCCGGCCTCGGTGGTGGTCGCGGGCCGGGTGCGGCGCAGGAGCACGCGGCCCGCGCTCCGCTCCAGCGCCGTGATGCGCTGGCTCACCGCGGACGGCGTCAGCCGCAGCGCTCGGGCGGCCGCGTCGAGCGTGCCCGCGTCGATGACGGCGGCCAGGGTGCGCAGGTGCTCGGTGCGGATGTCCATCATCAGCGATGCTAATGGTGCTCCAAGGACGTGAGCTGGCCTGATGCCCGGCCGATGCCTACCGTGGGGGCATGCACCCGCTCGCGCACGCCCTCTCCGGCTTCGGCCTCGGCTTCTCCCTCATCGCCGCCATCGGCGCGCAGAACGCCTTCGTCCTGCGGCAGGGCACGCGTCGCGAGCACGTCCTCGCGGTCGTCCTCATCTGCGCGGTCTGCGACGTGATCCTCATCGGGCTGGGCGTGGCGGGGGTCGGCGCGGTCATCGAGGCCGCCCCGGTGGCGATCGTCGTCATCCGCATCCTCGGCGCCTGCTTCCTCGCCGGGTACGCGGCGCTGTCCCTGCTCCGCGCCGTCGCGCCCGCGGGCCTCGCCGTCGCCGCGTCGGCGCCGCGCGCGCTCGGCGCCGTGGTCGCCGCGTGCCTCGCGCTCACCTGGCTGAACCCGCACGTCTACCTCGACACGGTCCTCCTCGTCGGATCGGTCGCCGCGGGCCACGGCGACGGCCGCTGGGCGTTCGGCATCGGGGCCATGGTCGCCAGCTGCGTCTGGTTCACGCTCCTCGCCACCGCGGCGCGCGTGTTCGCGCCCGTGCTCGCTCGTCCGGCGGCCTGGCGGGTCCTCGACACCGTGATCGCCGCCGTGATGCTGGTGCTGGCCGTGCAGATCCTGCTGCCGCTCGTGCCGGAGGAGCTCGCGGAGGCCGCGCGGATCCTCGTCGCCACGGCGGTCTGCCTGGCGCTCGCGGGAGCGGTCGCCGCGGGGTCCCGGTTCCGGCGTCGGCGCGCGGGCTCCGGCGCCGGCTCCGACGCCGAGGCCGCCGCC
>NZ_JAVCVL010000191.1:0-5077 GCF_032917815.1 Clavibacter sp. MX14-G9D
TGACCGAGCCCGGCGCCTGACCGAGCCCGGCGTCTGACCGAGCCCGGCGTCATGGCTGGCCGGCACCGGACGCCGATCCGACGATCACTCCGCGGCACCCCGCGTCGGGCGCCGCGAGCCGGGACAGGACCGGCACCGCTCCGGTCAGCTGAGCTGCGTGCGCTCCAGCCACGAGAGGTACTCCGGCGTGACGTTGCCGGTGATGTACTCGCCCGTGAAGCAGCTCATCTCGAGGTCCTCGACGCCGGTCGAGCCCTCGATGATGGCGTCGCGCATGTCCGCGACCTCCTGGTAGATGAGGTGGTCGGCCCCGAGCTCCTGCGCGATCTCGGGGATCCTGCGCCCGTGGGCGATGAGCTCCTCGCGCGACGGCATGTTGATGCCGTAGACGTGCGGGTAGCGGACCGGGGGAGCCGCGGAGGTGAAGGTCACCTTGTTCGCCCCGGCCTGCCGGGCCATCGTCACGATCTCGCGGCTCGTCGTGCCGCGCACGATGGAGTCGTCGACGATGAGGATGTTCTGGCCCCGGAACTCCGAGCTCATCGCGTTGAGCTTCTGCCGCACCGACTTCTTGCGCTGCGCCTGCCCCGGCATGATGAACGTCCGCCCGACGTAGCGGTTCTTGTAGAAGCCCTCGCGGTACTCGATGCCGAGCGTCTGCGCGACCTGCATGGCCGACGGCCGCGAGGAGTCCGGGATGGGCATGACCACGTCGATGTCGCCCGCCGGGCTGTGCTCGGCGATGGTCGCCGCGAGCCGGTTGCCCATGCGCAGGCGTGCGTCGTACACGCTGATGCCCGACATGACGGAGTCGGGGCGCGCCAGGTACACGAACTCGAAGGCGCAGGGGATGAGGCGCGGCGTCGGGTGGCACTGCCGCGCGTGCATCTCGCCGTCCATGGTGATGAAGACCGCCTCGCCGGGCGCCACGTCGCGCACGATCTCGTAGCCGAGCGACTCCATGACGAGGGACTCGCTCGCCACGACCCACTCCATGCGCCCGCCCGCGAGCTCGCGGCGGCCCAGGGTGAGCGGGCGGATCCCGAACGGGTCGCGGAACGCGAGCATGCCGTGCCCCGCGATCATCGCGATGGAGGCGTAGGAGCCCTGGACGCGCTCGTGCACGCGCTCGACGGCGGTGAACACCTGCTCGGGATCGAGCGCGAGGCCCGACACCTGCGACTGCAGCTCGTGCGCGAGGACGTTGACGAGCAGCTCGGTGTCGGAGCTCGTGTTGGTGTGGCGGCGGTCGACGTGGAAGAGCTCCTGCGCCAGCTCCCGCGTGTTCGTCAGGTTGCCGTTGTGGACGAGGACGATGCCGTACGGCGCGTTCACGTAGAAGGGCTGGGCCTCGTCCTCGTCGGCGGCGCTGCCGCGGGTCGCGTACCGCACGTGCCCGAGGCCCATGGTGCCGAGCAGCGCGCGCATGTCGCGGGTGCGGAAGGCCTCGCGGACCTGGCCGCTGAGCTTCTTCACGTGGAAGGTGTTGCCCTCCGCCGTGGCGATGCCGGTGGAGTCCTGACCGCGGTGCTGCAGGAGCAGGAGGCTGTCGTAGACGAGTTGGTTGACGGGTTCGGACGATACGACGCCGACGATGCCGCACATGCTTCGGCTGACTCCTGAAGAGTAGAAGAGGTGGGGGAGCGGCCAGTCTCCCACACGGGAGCGGGCCGGTCGGCCGGTACTCTGTCCCGGTGACCACCAAGAGCTCGTATGCAGAGGCCGGCGTCGACACGGAGGCCGGCGATCTCGCGGTCCAGCTGATGAAGGACGCGGTGTCGCGCACCCACGGCCCCGAGGTCATCGGCGGGTTCGGCGGCTTCGCCGGGCTGTTCGACGCGAGCGCCCTCACGCGCTTCCGCCACCCGCTCCTCGCCACCTCCACGGACGGCGTGGGCACGAAGGTCGCCATCGCCCAGGCGATCGACAAGCACGACACCATCGGGCAGGACCTGGTGGGCATGGTCGTCGACGACATCGTCGTGGTCGGCGCCCGGCCCCTCTTCATGACGGACTACATCGCGTGCGGCCGCGTCGTGCCGGCCCGCATCGCCGACATCGTCGCCGGCATCGCCCGCGCCTGCTCCGACACCGGCACCGCGCTCGTCGGCGGGGAGACGGCCGAGCACCCCGGCCTCCTCGGACCGGACGACTACGACGTCGCGGGTGCCGCGGTCGGCGCCGTCGAGGCCGACCGGGTCCTGGGGGCGGAGCGCGTGCGCGACGGCGACGTCGTGCTGGCGCTCGCGTCGAGCGGCCTGCACAGCAACGGCTTCTCGCTCGTCCGCCACATCCTCGCGACCGCCGGCATCGGCTTCGGCGACACCTCCGCCGAGCTCGGCGGGGTCGTGGGCGAGGTGCTCCTCGAGCCCACGCGCCTCTACACGACGCCCCTGCTCGACGTGCTCGCGCAGCCGGAGCTAGGTCCGGGCGTGCACGCCATCAGCCACGTCACCGGGGGCGGCATCGCCGCCAACCTCGCGCGCGTCCTCCCGCGCGGCTCGTTCAGCGAGCTGGAGCGCTCCACCTGGTCGCCGCCCGCGGTGTTCCGGGCGCTGGCGGGCATCGCCGGCTCGACGCTCGAGAGCGCCGAGGGCACCTGGAACCTCGGCATCGGCATGATCGTCGTCGTCGACGCCGCGGCCGCGGACGGCATCGCGCGCGCGCTGACGGCCGCGGGGATCCCGACGTGGGAGGCGGGGCGCGTGACCATCGGCGACGCCCCCGTCGGCGCCGGGTTCGAGCAGGGCGCCAAGGGCGTCGACGGCGGGGCCGTGCGGCTCACGGGCGCCTACCGCGCCTGATCCGGCTCCTTCGGCTCGTGCCCGAGCGCCTCGAGCGCTCGGCGCGGGCACGCCTGCGGGCGATCCACCTGCGCCGTGCGCGGACGCCCGGGAGCGCCTCGCCTGCGCGGCGCGCGGATGCACCGGGCGCACGTGAACGAACCCGCCTCACCAGGAGACGGGTCCGATGCGCGGCCGGCGCGAGCCGGCGGCGGGGTCAGGCGCGCTTCTGCTCGTCGCCCGGGACGTAGGCGTCCGGCTCGTCGGCGTACTCGTCCCACTTGGCGGCCTCGGCCGCGTACTGCTCGTCGACCGCCCCGTGGGTGGTCAGCTCGCGCTCCAGCTGGGTGTAGTCCACATTGGGACTGAACGACTTCAGCTCTCGCGCGATCTTGGTGTGCTTAGCTTTTTGACGGCCGCGCCCCATGCGAGACCCCCTCACGACTCAGGCCCCGACGGGCGGTGACAACGCTGGATGCAGCGGACAGGGATTGGAGAAAACCTAGGGGCTACCCTAACATGTGGCCCTCGTCGTCCCGGGCGTGTCCTCCCCGTCCGGACGGCCTGCGGGAGCCGTCCGCGTCGCGGTCCGGAGCGTGGATCCCCGGGAGGCCGGGCGCGGACCCGGGCGTCCCCGGAGCCGCGAATCCGCTGAGACCCCCGCCGCGGCCGAGGGACGGGCCAGCCCCTCCGCCGGACGTCGCGGCGCTCAGCCGGTCCGGGCGGGTGCGGACCTCCCACTGACGAGGGTCGCGCGGAGGCCGGCGCCGTCCGCGGGAACTCGCGGCGCGGCCTCCGCGCGGATCCGGATCCTTCGGGTCGATCCGGACGTCATCCGACCGGTCCGGGTGCATCGCCATCGGCGCACGCCGGTTCTCCGGTCGACCTGCACGAGCTCTCGGGGGAAGAGTTCGTGCGCTAACGAGTGTAGCCCGATGTCCCCCTTTTCGAGGACCCTGGGGAGCGAGGGCGTCACCTGCCGTCTCCGCCCGGCGACAGGGGAGGGGAGCCGCGCCGACGGGCGCGGCTCCCCTCGACGGGTGCTCCGGATCAGCTCCGGGCGTCGTCCTGGACGGTCTGCTTCGCGTCCTGGGCGCTGCCCTTCACGTCCTGCGCGGTGGACTGCGCCTCGGACCGGACGGTCTCGGCGGAGTCGGTCGCGGTGCCCTTCACCGCCTCCGCCGCCTGCTGCGCAGGCTCCTTGAGCTCGCCGGCGACGTCCTTGGCCGCGTCGGTCGCCTTCTCCACGAGTGGCTGCGCCTTGTCCTTCACGGTCGAGGCGAGCTCCTTCTCCGTGTCGCTCGCCGGGATCAGCGAGGCGATGACGAGGCCGGCGCCGAACGCGACGAGCCCGAGGCCGAGGGGGTTGCCCCTCGCCCTGGCCTTCGCGCCGCCCGCGGTGCCGGAGACGGCGTCGCCCGCGCTCGCGCGGGCATCGCTCGCGGAGCCGAGGACGCTGTCCTTGACGTTCGAGAAGGCGCCGCGCACCTTCTCGGTCTGGCGCTGGGCCACCTTCGCGGGGGTGACCTTGTCGGCCACCGCGTCCACGTCGACGCTCAGCTCCTCGCGGGTGCGCTCGATGTCGGCGCGGATCTGGTCGGGGTTGTCGCTCATCGGTCTGCCTCGTTCCTCTTCATCGCTTCGGGGATCCTCTTGACGCTCTCGGCCGTGCGGGGGGCGCCCTGCACGGTCTTGAGCTGCTTGCGGCCCTGCAGGTACAGGACCAGGCCGATCACGGCCCAGATCACGGCCACGACGACCGCGGCCCAGGCCAGGTCGTCGAACCAGTAGCCCAGGGCGTACATGAGGGCGAGGGAGAGGAAGAGCACGGCCATGACGCCCGCGTAGCCGGCGCCGCCGAGCAGGCCCGCCCCCTTCCCGGCCTTCTTCGCCGAGTCGCCGATCTCCGCCTTGGCGAGGGCGATCTCCTGCCGCATGAGCGTGGAGACGTCCTTCGTCACGTCGCCGAGGAGGTCGCCGAGGCTCGTGGTCGCGGCCTTCTCCTCGGAGGGGGTGTGCCCGTCGCTCATGCTCGTGGCCGATCCGTGGGGTCGCCCGCGCCGAAGGTCCCGGTCAGCGGGTCGACGGGCCGCGTCTCGTCGTACAGGGGCGTGGCGCCCGTCACGTCGTCCGCGTCGTCGTACGGGCCGACGCCGACCGGGTCGTCCGCGCCGAGCTGGGTCGACGGCAGGTCCGCGGTCGTCGCGGCCGCGGGGGCCGCCGGGGCGACGTACCCGGGTGCGGCGACGCCGGCCGGCGACGTCGTGGGGCCCGTGGCGCCCGTCGTGCCCGTG
>NZ_JAVCVL010000192.1:0-5076 GCF_032917815.1 Clavibacter sp. MX14-G9D
CGGAGCTGCCCCGGGTCGCGCTGCCGTCCCTCCCCCGGCGTCCCGCACGCGACCGATCCGGCGACGGGGTCGACGGCCCGGACGACGACGGCAGCCGCGCGGACCGGGGCGACCGTGCCCGCGACGGTGCCGACCGCGCCCGGGACCGCGCCGACCGCGAGGAGGACCCGGCCGGACCCGACTGGGTGCCCCGCTGGGTCCGACGGCTCGATCGCCGGGTCCTCGTCACCACGCTCGTCGCGATGCTCGTCGCCGCGGTCGTCGGCGGGTCCATCGCCGCGCTCGGCCTCGGGCTGATCTTCGTCACCGACGCCTGCGACGTGGACGCCTACGTCTGCGACGACTCCCTCTTCACCGTCGGCTACGCGCTCTCCGTCGCCGGACCGCTGATGCTCACGGGCATCGCCCTGATCGTGGCCCTCGTCGGGCTGCTGCGCGGGCGCACCCGGCCGTGGCTGGTGCTCGCCATCGGGCTGGGCGCGTCGCTGGCGGCCTACGTCCTCGGCGCCGTGATCGTGCTCGTCGCCGTGCCCGGCTCCTCGCCCCTGACCTGATCCCGGGCGTCCGCCCCGCCCCCGTCCGTCGCGGCGGCACGACCCCGTCGTTCCGCTAGCGTGGGATCTCCGGCGCGCCTGTCGCGGATCCGGGGGGACGGCCGCGCGTGCGGCATGCGAGGGGGCGGTAGTGGACAGCGGACGTGTGGCTCTGGTCATCGAGGACGACGGCGACATCCGCCAGCTGCTCGAGGTGGTCCTGCGCCAGGGCGGCTTCGCCGTGCACTCCGCGGGCACCGCGACGGAGGGCGTGCGGCTGGCCGAGGAGGTCGCGCCGGACGTCATCACGCTCGACGTGGGCCTGCCGGACTTCGACGGCTTCGAGGCCGCCCGCCGCATCCGGCTGGTGAGCGACGCCTACATCGTGATGCTCACCGCGCAGGGCGAGGAGGTCGACACCCTGCTCGGCCTCGAGGCCGGCGCCGACGACTACATCGTGAAGCCCTTCCGCCCGCGCGAGCTCCGCGCCCGCATCTCGGCCATGATGCGGCGGCCGCGCGGCGGCGGCGAAGCCCCGGCAGCCGCTCCCGCCGGCGGCACCGCGGCACCGGCGCCTGCGCATCCGTCGACGCCGGCGTCGGCGCCGGACGCCTCGGAGAGCGCATCCGCGCCCGGGGCCGAGGAGCCCGTGCAGCCGGCCGCGTTCGCCACGACGACCATGGTGTCGCCGGCCCTGCCCACGGAGACCGCGCCCGAGGACGACGCGGACGTCCTGCGCCACAACGGCCTGGAGCTCGACGAGGGGACCCGCCAGGTCACGGTCGACGGCGAGCCCGTCGACCTCACGCGCACCGAGTTCGACCTGCTCGCGTCGATCCTCGCGAGCGGCGGGCGCGTGCGCACCAAGGGCGACCTCGTGCGCGACATCCGCAGCGGCTCGTACGCCGTCGCCTCGTCGACCGAGCCCGAGGAGCGCGCCGTCGAGGTGCACCTCGGCAACCTGCGGCGGAAGCTGCACGACGACCCGCGCCAGGCGCGGTGGATCCAGACGGTCCGCGGCGTGGGCTACCGGCTCGCGCCGGCGCGCGACTAGCCCGTCACCCGAGCGCGGGCTGCCGCGGGGCCGGGCGGTCCCGCGGCAGCTGCGCCGTGGATCGGGGTCCCTTCGGGTGGGATCCCGCTCCCGTGATCCGTCCGGCCTGTCGTGGGGGCCGGGCGGGCGTGCGCGTCGCCCGTCGGGTCGGCCGCGCGCACGGGTCTAGTCGGGTGGGTTCCCCGCCTCCGCGCGGAGCCAGGAGCGCATCGCGTCCATGCTGCGCTCGCCCACCTCGGCGAGCTCGGGGAGGAGCGCGCGGGATCCGGCCTGGTCGGCCGCGCGGATGGCGCGCTCGAGCTGGCCGGCCAGTCCGCTGAGGCGGAGGGCGCCCACCATCGCGGCGGAGCTCTTGACGCTCAGGCACGCGTCGAGCGCGGCCTGGCGGTCGCCGGAGCGCACCGCGCCGTCCAGGCGCTCCCACCGGGTCGGCCAGAGGTCGACGAAGAAGCGGAGGAAGTCGACGCAGGCGTGCTGCCCGTCGGTGAGCCCGGCCGGGCGGGCGGCCTCGGCGCGGGGAGCGGGTGGGGCGCCGACCGGACGGGGGGATCCGGCCGGCGCCTGCCCACGACCGGGTGCGGGGGCACCACGGGTCGCGAGGCGGTCGTCCGGACGGGGGGATCCGGACGACGGGGTCCCGCGGCGCGGCTCGGGGTGGCCGCGCGGCGGGGTCACGCCCACCGGTGCGGGAACACCGGGGGGCGGAGCGGGGGCGTCCGTCGCGGGGACGACGGACAGGCGGACGGGGGCGGGCTCGTCCGACAGCTCGACCAGCAGCTGCTCCAGGACGCGGACGTCGAGGAGCGGGGGGATCTGCGGGGCGCGCGCGACCTGGGCGTTCATGCCCGGCCGCCGACGAGACGATCGGAAGGACCGGGGAGGCTGCCGTCGGGTACCGGCCGCGCATCCGTGGACCCGGTACGGCACCCGGTGCGCGCGGCTCGGGTGCCGCTCGCGGGGTGGTCGTGGGAGGTCATCCGGTCCTTCGATCGCTCGTGTCGGACGGGGATCTCCCCGTCATCGAGTGAGCCTGGCAGCGACGCATGCGGGATCCGATCAAGGTGGTCACAAGATCGGCTCAAGTCCTCCGCGGCATGGGGGCGCGGCGGCGCGGGGCCTGTGCCTTCGGAGCTACCGGGCGTCCGGGACGACCCGCAGCGGCAGCCGCACGCGCATGGTGGTGCCGACGCCGACGGCGCTCTCCACCTCGATCGTGCCGTCGTGCGCGTCCACGATCGAGCGCGTGATGCTGAGGCCGAGCCCCACGCCCGCGACCGTGCTCGCGCGCGCCGAGCTGGTGCGGAAGAAGCGCGTGAACAGCTGCGCCGTGTCCTCCGCCGACATGCCGACGCCGTCGTCGGAGACGCAGAGCCGGAGGTGCTCGCCGTCCACGTCGAGCTCGGTGGTGACGGTGCCGCCCTCGGGCGTGTACTTCACGGCGTTGCTGAGGAGGTTGTCGAGGACCTGGCCGATCCGCACGGCGTCGACCTCGGCGACGAGCTCCTGGTAGTCCGGCTCGACCAGCGCGACGCCGTTCGCCTGGGCGTGCGGGCGGATCACGTCGAGGGCGTTCTCGACGATCTCGCCCACGTCGACGAGGTTGCGGTTGACGGCGAGGCGGTGCTGCGCCGCCGTGAGCAGGTCGCCGATGAGGCCGAGGAGGCGCTGGGCGTTCCGCTCCACGATCGCGAGGCGGGCGGCGGTGATGCGGTCGTCGACGTCGTCCTCGACGAGGTCGTCGGCGATGAGCTCCACGTACCCGAGGATCGACGTGAGCGGCGTCTTCAGCTCGTGCGAGACGCTCGCCACGAAGTCCTCCCGCTCGGAGACCGCGAGCGCGAGCGCCGTCACGTCGGTGCTGACCATGACGGTGCCGAACGGGCGGCCGTCGGGGTCCACGAGCGGGGACAGGGAGGCGAGCACGGCCTTCTGGGCCCCGCCGTCGCCGACCCAGTAGACCTCTCGGGCCACGACCTCGCCGGCGCGGGCG
The DNA here is from genome assembly GCF_032917815.1 of Clavibacter sp. MX14-G9D. Classification (NCBI taxonomy): domain Bacteria; kingdom Bacillati; phylum Actinomycetota; class Actinomycetes; order Micrococcales; family Microbacteriaceae; genus Clavibacter; species Clavibacter sp. MX14-G9D. The sequence goes on from NZ_JAVCVL010000192.1 coordinate 3,578, forward strand.
CGGGCCACGAGCTGGCGCTCGGGCGGGACGACCGTGGTGCGGTCCTCCTCGTAGACGAACCGACCGAGGCTCGGGTCCTCCCGGTCCACCGGGTCGGCGAGCGTCATGAGCTCGCGGGCGGCGCGGTTGCGCTGCGTGATGCGCCCCTCGGCGTCGAGGACGACCACCGTGTCGTCGATCGCCTCGAGCACGCCGTCGATGACCGAGTTGCGCTCCCGCAGGTCGACGAGCGTGGCCGTGAGCGCCGCCTGCATCTCCCCGAGGCGGGCGTGCTGCCGGAACAGCTGCTGGGCGAGGAGGTTCACCGCCACGGCGACGAGGAGCATCACGACGGGCAGCACCACGATGTGCGACCAGCCGGTCGTGCCCTCCGGGAGCTCCCCCGAGCGGACGATGGGCAGCGCGAGCACCGCGGCCGTGCCGATGGCGCCCAGCCACAGCACGTGCAGCGCGAAGGCGTAGGCGAGCCAGATGACGGGGAAGACGATGAGGAACGCGGTCGAGGGCACCTGGACGCCGATCGCGTCGTTGCAGAGCGCGAGCGCCGCGAAGTCGAGCATGGGGAGGACGGCCACCCACTCGGACGCGATGCGCTCCCAGGGCAGGACGGCCGCGACGATGGTCACGAGCGCCGCGACGATCGTGCCCGCCACGAAGCCGGGGTCCGCGACGGCGGCGAGGTCGCCCGCGCCCGCGACGACGCCGACCACGGCGAGGCTCAGGATGAAGGGCAGCTGCGCGTGCAGCGGCTTGGAGAAGGTCATGCTGCGCAACGCCGACTGCGCGCGCGCCAGAGGGCCGCGCCGCACGACGGTGGGAGCCTGCTCGCCCACGTGACCCCCTGATGCGGCGTCCCCGTGCCGCTCGTCGATACTAACCGCGCGTGGACGATCCGCCCGGGGACCGCGTACCCCGTGATATGGGGATCCGCGTACGATTCCCTGATGAGCGCCCTCCCGCACGAGCACCGGGTGGAGATCGCGCATCTCGTCGCGTCCCCCGTGCACCGCCTGGAGGGGCGCCCGGCCGACGGGCCCCGGGACGAGCCGGGCGAGCCGCCCTCCCGCAGGTCCGTGCGGATCCGCGCCGGGCTCGGCATCGTCGGCGACCGCTACTTCGGCCAGCGGGCGCACCGCACGGCGGCCGTCACGGTGATGGCGGTCGAGTCGGTGGAGCGCGTCGCCCGCGAGCTCGGCGTCGAGGCGGGCCTGGATCCCGTCGACACCCGCCGCAACGTCCTCCTCCGCGGAGTGGACGCCGACCGGCTGCGGGGCATGCGCTTCAGCCTCGACTCGGGCGACGGGCCGGTGGAGTTCCAGGGCCACCGGCCGGCGAACCCGTGCGCGTGGATGGACGTGATGCTCGCGCCCGGGGCGTTCCGCGCGCTGCGGGGGCGCGGCGGGGTGCGCTGCGAGCCGCTCGGCGACGGGATCCTCACGGTCGGCCCCGCCGTGCTGCGCACCGAGCGGCCGCTCGAGGACCCGCGCCCGGACGCCGAC
>NZ_JAVCVL010000193.1:0-5054 GCF_032917815.1 Clavibacter sp. MX14-G9D
TCGGGCGGCCCTCATGGCTGCGGGAGGCGTGGTCGGCGGAGCCCGACGCGGCGCTCGCCGAGGCGCTCCGGGCGGCGGAGGCCGACGGGTCGACCGTCGTCGCGGTCGCGTGGGACGGCGCCGTGCGCGGCGTCCTCGCGGTCGCCGACACCGTGAAGCCGACGAGCGCCGAGGCGGTCCGCCGCCTCCGGTCGCTCGGCCTCCGTCCCGTGCTCCTCACGGGCGACACCGCGGGGTCCGCCCGTCGCGTCGCCGACGAGGTGGGGATCGAGGAGGTCATCGCGGGGGTCCTCCCCGAGGGGAAGCTCGAGGCGGTGCGCCGGCTGCAGGCCGAGGGCCGCGTCGTCGCGATGGTCGGCGACGGCGTCAACGACGCCGCCGCGCTCGCGCAGGCCGACCTCGGCATCGCGATGGGCACGGGCACGGATGCCGCGATCGAGGCCGGCGACATCACGATCGTCCGCGGCGACCTCGTGCTCGTGGCCGACGCCGTGCGCCTCGCCCGCCGGACGCTCGGCACCATCCGCGGCAACCTGTTCTGGGCCTTCGCCTACAACGCCGCCGCGATCCCCGTCGCGATGGCGGGCCTCCTGAACCCGCTCGTCGCGGGGCTCGCCATGGCGCTCTCCTCGGTGTTCGTCGTCACGAACAGCCTGCGCCTGCGGTCCTTCCGCTAGCCGCCGGGCGCCCGCCCGTCACGCACGGGCGGGCGTCATGCCGCGGATGCGAGACTGGGGGCATGACCCTGCTGCCGGAGGCCACCTCCACCGCTCTGCCCTTCCGCGTCGCCGACCTCTCGCTCGCCGAGTCCGGCCGCCACCAGATCCGCCTCGCCGAGAACGAGATGCCCGGCCTCATGGCGCTCCGCGAGGAGTTCGGCGCGTCGCAGCCGCTCGCGGGCGCGCGGATCGCCGGATCCATCCACATGACCGTGCAGACGGCCGTGCTCATCGAGACCCTCACCGCGCTCGGCGCGCAGGTCCGCTGGGCCAGCTGCAACATCTTCTCCACGCAGGACGAGGCCGCCGCGGCGGTCGCCGTCGGCGCGGGCACCCCGGAGGCGCCCGCGGGCGTGCCGGTCTTCGCCTGGAAGGGCGAGACGCTCGAGGAGTACTGGTGGTGCACCGAGCAGATCTTCGACTGGTCGGGCGAGGCGCTGGCCGCCGGCGCCGACTGGACGGGCCCGAACATGATCCTCGACGACGGCGGCGACGCCTCGCTCCTCGTGCACAAGGGCCGCGAGTACGAGCTCGCGCAGGCCGTGCCGGAGACCCCCGAGGACGCGAGCCACGAGTACCGCGTCGTCCTCGACACGCTCCGCCGCAGCCTGCAGGCGTCCGGCGACCGCTGGACCCGCCGCGCCGCCGACATCCAGGGCGTCACCGAGGAGACCACCACGGGCGTCCACCGCCTGTACGAGCTGGCGCGCGACGGGGAGCTGCTGTTCCCGGCCATCAACGTCAACGACTCCGTCACGAAGAGCAAGTTCGACAACAAGTACGGCATCCGCCACTCGCTGCCCGACGGCCTGAACCGCGCCACCGACACGCTCATCGGCGGCAAGGTCGCGTTCGTCGTGGGCTACGGCGACGTCGGCAAGGGCGCCGCCGAGGCGCTGCGCGGCCAGGGTGCCCGCGTCATCGTCTCCGAGGTCGACCCCATCTGCGCGCTCCAGGCGGCGATGGACGGCTACCAGGTCGCGCGGCTGTCCTCGGTCATCGAGACCGTCGACATCCTCGTCACCGGCACGGGGAACGTCGACGTCGTCCGCGTGGACGACATCCAGCGCATGAAGCACCAGGCGATCATCGCGAACGTCGGCCACTTCGACAACGAGATCGACATGGCCGGCCTCGAGCGCCTCCCGGGCGTGGAGAAGGTCGAGATCAAGCCGCAGGTGCACGAGTGGCGCCTGCCCTCCGGCCGCAGCGTGCTCGTGCTCTCCGAGGGCCGCCTGATGAACCTGGGCAACGCCACGGGGCACCCCTCGTTCGTGATGAGCAACTCGTTCACGAACCAGGTGCTCGCGCAGATCGAGCTCTACGTCCGCAACGACCAGTACCCGATCGGCGTGTACGTGCTGCCGAAGCACCTCGACGAGAAGGTGGCGCGCCTGCACCTCGACGCGCTCGGCGTGGAGCTCACCGAGCTCCGACCGGAGCAGGCCGCCTACATCGGCGTGCCCGTCGAGGGCCCGTACAAGGTGGACCACTACCGGTACTGACCGACCGCCTGGCCGACCGCCTGACCGCAAACGCCGTCCGACCCGCAACGCGGGGCGGGCGGCGTCGGCGGGCATGCCCCGATCCTAGGGACCGGGCCTCCCGGGCCGACCCGTCGGACGGGCCGCCCGCGTGGCTAGGCTGAGGCGACCGGGGCATGCGCGCCCGGGCGGCCCGAGCCGTCCCCGCCGGTCGAGGAGGTCCCGCCTTGAGCGAATCGCACGGCAGCAAGGCCATCTTCGCCGCCCTGGCCGCCAACGTCGGCATCGCGATCACGAAGTTCATCGCCGCGTTCTTCTCCGGCTCCTCGTCGATGCTCGCGGAGGGCGTGCACTCGCTCGCGGACTCGGGCAACCAGATCCTGCTGCTCATCGGCGGGAAGCGCGCCCAGCGGCTCGCCGACGAGGAGCATCCCTTCGGCTACGGGCGCGTGCGCTACGTCTACGCGTTCATCGTGTCGATCATCCTGTTCTCCGTCGGCGGCGTGTACTCGCTCTACGAGGGCATCCACAAGATCGAGCACCCCGAGCCGCTCGACGTGCCGTGGCTCCCGATCGTGGTGCTCCTGATCGCCATCGCCCTCGAGTCCTTCTCGCTCCGCACGGCCATCAAGGAATCGAACCCGCTGCGCGGGAAGCAGACGTGGGTGCAGTTCGTGCGCCGGGCGAAGAGCCCGGAGCTGCCCGTGCTGCTGCTGGAGGACACCGCGGCGCTCTCCGGGCTGGTGTTCGCGCTCCTCGGCGTCGTCGCCTCCATCGTCACGGGCGACGGCATCTACGACGGGATCGGCACCCTGCTCATCGGCGTCCTCCTCGTCGCGGTCGCGGTGGTGCTCGGCGTGGAGATGAGCAGCCTGCTCGTGGGCGAGGGCGCCTCGAAGCCGGACCTCGCGGCCATCCGCGCCGCCATCACGGCCGGCCACGAGGCCGAGTCGATCATCCACATGAAGACCCTGTACCTCGGCCCGGACGAGCTCCTGGTCGCGGCGAAGATCGCGATGCCGGCCACGAGCTCGCTCGGCGACGTCGCGGCGGGCATCGATGCGATCGAGCGCCGGGTGCGCGAGGCCGTGCCGGTCGCGCGCGTCATCTACCTCGAGCCCGACGTGCGGGTCGCCACGAGCTGATCCGGCGGGCGGGACGCCGGGCGCCGTCCCGGGGTCCCGCCTCAGGCGCCGGGGTCCGCGCGCCGGTCGGCGAAGAACGCGTCGAGCAGCTGCGCGCACTCCTCGGCCCGGACGCCCGCGAACACCTCCGCGCGATGCGGCAGGCGGCGGTCGCGCAGCACGTCGTAGAGCGAGCCGCCGGCACCGGCCTTCTCGTCCCAGGCGCCGAAGACCACGCGGGGAACGCGCGCCGCGAGGATCGCGCCGGCGCACATCACGCACGGCTCGAGCGTGACCACGAGGGTGGTGCCCACCAGGTGCCGGTCGCCGGTGGTCGCCGCGGCCTCCCGCAGCGCCTCGACCTCGGCGTGCGCGGTGGGGTCCTGGCGGGCCTCCCGGAGGTTGCGGCCGCGGCCGATCACGACGCCCGACGCGTCGACGACGACGGCCCCGACGGGCACGTCCCCGGTGGCCTCGCAGGCCCGGGCCTCGTCGAGCGCCACGGCCATCCAGCGGTCGTAGTCGCCCGGCACGTGGAGGTCCAATCGCCGTCCCCCTTGCTGATTAGATGGAGCCTATGCGAGTCCACGTAGCCGACCACCCGCTCATCACGCACAAGCTGACGGCGCTGCGGGACCGCACCACCCCCTCCCCCGTGTTCCGCAGCCTCGCCGACGAGCTCGTCACGCTGCTGGCCTACGAGGCGACGCGCGACGTCCGCGTGGAGACCATCACCGTGCAGACCCCGGTGGCGCCCGCGCAGGGCCTCACGCTGAGTGACCCGAAGCCGCTCGTCGTCCCCATCCTCCGCGCCGGTCTCGGCATGCTCGACGGCCTGATGCGCCTCATGCCGAGCGCGGAGGTCGGGTTCCTCGGCATGGTGCGCAACGAGGAGACCCTGCAGCCCGACATCTACGCCGAGCGCCTCCCGACCGACCTCTCGAACCGCCAGTGCTTCGTGGTCGACCCGATGCTCGCCACGGGCGGGTCGCTCATCGCCGCCATCGAGTACCTCTTCGAGCGCGGCGCGGTCGACGTCACGTGCATCTGCCTCATCGCAGCGCCCGAGGGCCTGAAGGCCGTCGAGGAGGCCACCGCCGGCCGCGAGGTCACGATCGTGCTCGGCGCGCTCGACGAGCGGCTCGACGAGGTGGGCTACATCATCCCGGGGCTCGGCGACGCAGGCGACCGCCTCTACGGCACCGCCGCGCACTGACCCGGCCCGCGCTTCCGCGCACGCTGTCCGGCGACGCACGGATCCTGCGCGTCCCGCACGATTCCAGCGTTCCCTGTTGACACGGACGCGCACATCCGTGCAAGCTCTCCCCATGACTCTGAACGCGCACGTCCTGACCTCCTCCGAGGCCTCGGGAGTCGCCGGCATGATGATGCCCGGCCGTGTCGCGATGTCCTGTCGAATGTCGGCCTAACCCGCTGCCTTCGCCCGAGCGGTCCCGCGACGCATCCGTCGCCGACCCTCCTCGCCGTCACCGGCGCATCCGCCCCCTGAGGCGTCTCGCACTCCCCTGAGGTCCCGCGCACTCCTGCTGCGCCGCACCCGCATCATCACAAGGACTCCCGCCATGTCCCTCGCGACCATCGACTCCGCCCGCACCGCCCTCCGATCCGCTCCCGCCGCCCCCGTGCTCCGCCCGGCGGCTCCCCTCGCCCCGGCCGTCCGCCGGAGCCACCCCGCGGCGCTCCCGACGCCGGCCGCGACGCCGGCT
>NZ_JAVCVL010000194.1:0-5047 GCF_032917815.1 Clavibacter sp. MX14-G9D
GCGGGACCCGTCCCGGCGCCCCCTCGCGTGGGCCGCGGGCGCGCTCGTCGTCGGGCTGCTCGGCGGCGCGGGCATCGCCGCGGGCCGGGACGGAGCCGCGGCGCCGTCCGCCGAGGCGACCGCCTCCCCGACCCCGACCGACCCCGCGGACGCCGACGCCCCCGAGCCCCCGGATCCGGCGGACGTCCTCTCGCTGCTCGGGACCGACATCGGCGGCCGGTCCCGCGGCATCGCCCTCCAGGACGTCCTGGACCGCCCCCGGGAGGAGGCGGACTCGCCGCCCCGCTCGCCGCGCGGCGACGTCGACCTCTCCTCGATCCGCGGCGTGCAGACGAGCGTGGGCCTCTACGTGGCGCGCACGATCTCCGCCGACGTGTGCCTGCTGGTGTACCCGTGGTCGGGATCACCGCGGGAGGACGATGCGAGCCCCGGATCCGGGATCCTGTCCTGCGTGTCCCCCGCGCAGCTCGCCGCCTCGGACCTCCACGTCACCTGGGTCGCGGACGCGCCGCTGCGCGCGTTCGACGGCCGGATCGTGATGGCGGGGATCGAGCTCACGGCGGCCCTGGCCCCCGACAGCACGATCACGCTCGCATTCCCGGCGGGTCAGCTCGCGTACTGACCGGCCGGCGGATCAGCCCTCGAGCAGCTCGCTGAGCTCCATCCACCGGCTCTCGAAGGCCTCGACCTCGGCCTCGATGGCGCGCACGCCCTCGTTCGCCTTCGCCAGCCCCTCGTAGTCGTCCGGATCGTGCTCCGCCATGGCGTCGAGCGCCTGGCGGCGGCGGGTGTCCGCCTTCTCGAGCTTCCGGGTGATGCTCGCGAGCTCCTTCTGCGCGTTCCGGAGCTCGGCGCCCTGGAGCTGCGAGCCGCCGGATCCGCCGAGCGTGGCGGTGGCCTGGCCGCCGACCTCGTCGGGCCGCGCGACGGTCGCCTTCTCCGCGTTGCCGGGCTGCGACCGGAGCTTCAGGTACTGCTCCACGCCGCCCGGGAGGTGGCGGAGGTTCCCGTTCATGACGGCGTACTGCTGGTCGGTGACGCGCTCGATGAGGTACCGGTCGTGGCTCACGACGAGGAGCGTGCCGGGGAAGGAGTCGAGCAGGTCCTCCATCGCGGCGAGCATGTCCGTGTCGAGGTCGTTGGTGGGCTCGTCGAGGATGAGCACGTTCGGCTCGTCGAGCACGATGAGGAGGAGCTGCAGGCGCCGCTTCTGGCCGCCCGACAGGTCCTTCACCGGGGTGGACAGCTGCGCGCTCGTGAAGCCGAGGCGCTCCAGGAGCTGACCCGGGGTCATCTCCTTGCCGCCCGCGACGTACGTGGTGCGCTGGCGGCCGATGACGGTGGACACGCGGTCCTCCAGCACGTCCTTCAGCTCGTCGAGCTGCTGCGTGAGCACGGCCACCTTGATGGTCTTGCCGCGCTTGACCCGGCCGCTCGTGGGCTGCAGGGAGCCGGCGACGAGCGACAGCAGCGTCGACTTGCCGGCGCCGTTGACGCCGAGGATGCCGGTGCGCTCGCCGGGCGCGATGCGCCACTCGACGTCCTTCAGGATCTGCTTGTCGCCGTAGCTGACGGACACGTCGAGCAGGTCGACCACGTCCTTGCCGAGCCGCTGCATGGCCATGGAGGCGAGCGAGACGGTGTCGCGCGCGGGCGGCTCGTCGGCGATGAGGGCGTTGGCCGCCTCGATGCGGAACTTGGGCTTCGCCGTGCGTGCGGGCGCACCGCGGCGCAGCCACGCGAGCTCCTTCTTCATGAGGTTCTGGCGCTTCGCCTCGGAGACCGCGGCGCTGCGGTCGCGCTCGACGCGCTGCAGGATGTACGCCGCGTACCCGCCCTCGAACGGCTCGATGAGCCGGTCGTGCACCTCCCACGTGGCGTTGGCGACCTCGTCGAGGAACCACCGGTCGTGGGTCACGACGATGAGGCCGCCGGAGCTCGGCGCCCAGCGGCGGCGGAGGTGCCCGGCGAGCCAGGCGATGCCCTCCACGTCGAGGTGGTTGGTGGGCTCGTCGAGGAACAGGATGTCGTGGTCGCCGATGAGGAGCTTCGCCAGCGCGACCCGGCGGCGCTGGCCGCCGGAGAGCTGGGCGACGTCCGCGTCCCACGGCACGTCCGACGCGAGCCCGTCGATCACGTCGCGGACGAGCGGGTTGCCCGCCCACTCGTGCTCGTCGATGCCGCCGACGATGGCCTCGCCCACGGTCTGGCCGTCGGGCAGGGTGTCGCTCTGGTCGAGGACGCCGATGGTGACGCCCCGGCGGCGCGTGACGCGGCCGCGGTCGGGCTCGAGGCGCCCGGCGAGGAGGGAGAGGAGGGTCGACTTGCCGTCGCCGTTGCGTCCGACGATGCCGATGCGGTCGCCCTCGTTCACCCCGATGGTCACGTCGTCGAAGATCACGCGCGTCGGGAACTCGAGGTGGAGCGCTTCGGCTCCCAGCAGATGGGCCACCGGACGAGCCTAGGTGGTCTCCACCCGGGGAATTCCCGCGAGCGGTCCGTCGTTGCCCCTCCTCGTGACCCGATCGGGGTCGCGCGCTCGACGGGGAGCGGCCCGCCCCGCCCGGCCGCGGGGATCCGCCCACCGCGAGGAGCGCACATGACCACCGGCAGCACCGACACCGCATCCGCGCCCACCGCCGCCGGATCCGCCCCGCTCGCGTCACCCCGCCGCGAGTCCCCCGTGGGCCTCCTCGTCTACGCGCTCACGCTGCTCGTGCTGGTCGCCAGCGGCGCCGCGCCCTCGCCGCTCTACCCCGTGTACCAGGAGGAGTGGGCGCTGCCGCCCGTGGTGCTCACCGTCGTGTTCGCCGTCTACGTCGCCGGCCTCCTCGCGACCCTGCTGACCGCCGGGCGGCTGTCCGACCACATCGGCCGCCGGCCCGTGATCCTCGGGGCGCTCGCCGTCTCCGTCGCCGCCATGCTCGTGTTCGCGTTCGCCGAGGACGGGCTGGCGCTCGTCGTCGCGCGCATCCTGCAGGGCCTCGCGATCGGCCTGGCGACCGGGGCCCTCGGCGCCGGGATGATCGACCACCAGCCCGTCCGCCGGTCCGGCCTCGCCGCCTTCCTCAACGGCGTGGTGCCGCCCGCCGCGCTCACGGTCGGCGCGCTGGGCAGCGGCTTCCTCGTGGCCTACGGGCCGGCTCCGGAGGAGACGGTGTTCCTGGTGCTCGCCGGGCTGATGCTCGCCGCGGGCGTCGCCGTCGCCGTCGTTCCCGAGCGGCAGCCGCGGCGGGCGGGCGCGCTCCGCTCGCTCGTGCCGTCGGTGGCCGTGCCGCGCGCCGCCCGCTCGGTCTTCACCGCCGTCGTCGGCGGCATGATCGCCAGCTGGGCGCTCGGCGGCATGTTCCTCGCGTTCATCGGCTCCGTCCTCGGCACGACCTTCGGCCTGCACAGCGCCGCGCTCACGGGCGCGGCCATCGCCCTGTTCACCGGCACGGGCGCGGTCACCGGCATCGTGATCCGCACCCGCGACGCCCGCCGCAGCCTCATCGTGGGCGTCGTCGCGCTCGTGCTCGGCCCGGTCGGCCTCGTCGCGGCCATCTGGACGGCGTCGCTCCCCCTCTTCGCCGTGGCCGCGGTCGTCGGCGGCGTCGGCTTCGGCGCGGGCTTCCAGGCCGGCCTCCGGCTGGTGCTCGCGGAGGCGCCCGTCGACCAGCGCGCGAGCCTGCTCTCCTCGGTCTACGTCGCCAGCTACCTCGCGTTCGGGATACCGAGCATCGTCGCCGGGGTCTTCGTGGAGGCCGACGGCCTGCCCGTCGTGCTCACGGTCTACGGCGCCTTCGTCGCGGCGAGCGCCCTGGTCGCGCTCGTGCTGCAGCTGGCGGGCGGGCGCGCCCGCCGGGCCGAGCGGATCGCCGCCCGGGACGCCGCGTCGGCTGCCTGACGCGCACCGGCCGCGCGTCCGGGGGCGCCGCCCTTCCGCCGGCGCACGGGCCTGACATGCTCGTCGCGACGATCGACCACGGGGGCACCATGACGGATCCGGACGACGACGCGGGCGACGACGAGGTCGGCCCCGACGCCGAGTGGGGACGCCTCGTCGGGGAGGTCGGGCAGGCGACCATCGGCGATCCGCGCATCGCGCGGCTCGTCTTCGTGCCCGCGGCCGTGCCGCACCCCTTCGAGGACGCCGTCGAGGTCGTCGAGCGGGCCGCGGCGCAGCTGCTCCACGGCTCCGCGGAGCGCCCCGTGGCGTTCCTCGGCTACCACGCGATGAACCGCCTCACGCGCTCGCGGGAGGCGGTGGGCTTCCTCGTGACCGACCGCGCCGTCCACGTGCGGGACGCGCCGTCCGGGGTGATCCTCCGCGCGCCCGTGCGGCGGATCCCGCTGGTCCGCGGCCCGGAGGGCGCCGCCGCGGCGGCGGCGGCGACCGTCGCGACGGCCGCCGGGGGATTCGCGTGGCAGCACGTCGACCACCTGCTCCCTCCCGACGCGCGGCCCGCCCTCCTCGGGGCGCTGGAGCGGGCCGTCGCGCTCACCCTCGAGCACGACGCGCGGACCTCGCGGTCGCTGCCCGCGGCCGTGCCCCGCGCCCGCGGCCTCGTCGGCCGCATCGCGGAGCTCGGGCTCGGCGACGTGGTGCGGCTGCCGGACGATCCGCGGCACCGCAAGCACATGGCCCGGCTGACGAAGGCGCTGGCACTGCCGGAGGAGGAGCGGATCCTCTTCACCGTGACCGACCAGACCCTCGGCGGGCCGTACGGGGTCGTCGTCACCGGCACCGCGATCCGCTCGAAGGACCTCATGGAGGAGCCCGTGGCGACGCCGATCGCCGGCCTCGATCCGACGGCGATCCGCGTGGAGGGCGCGCGGCTGCACGTCGGCGACGAGCACACTCTCCCGGCGCACCTGGAGGACGCGCAGCGCACCGCGCTCGAGACGCTCCTCCGCGAGCACGTCGGCGGCGCGCTCGACGGGTGAGGCGGATCCGCCGTCAGGCCGCGACCGTCTCCTCGGGCCGGGGCCTCGCGGCGCCGCCCGTCGCGCCCGCCTCCCACCGACGGAGGCGCCGGAGCCCGTGCACGCGGACGGCCGCGCCCAC
>NZ_JAVCVL010000195.1:0-4996 GCF_032917815.1 Clavibacter sp. MX14-G9D
CCTCGAGCGCGCGGCCGGCCGCCGGGTCGTCCCGCAGGCGGCGGCGGAGGGCCGCGGCGGAGGAGGCGGGCTCGTCGTGCATGCGGCCTCCTCGTCGCGGTCCGTCGTCCGCCCAGGCTACGTCGCGGCGTGCCGGAGCGGGAGGGCGACGGCGCCCCCGTCCCGGGGTCCCGCCGCATCCCGGACGTGGTGGCGGCCGAGGGGGAGCATCAGCGGCCGCCCCGAGGTGGGGTCGACGATCACGCGGCTCTCCAGCCCGAACACGGCACGCACGCACTCCTCCGTGAGCACCTCCGCCGGCGGTCCGGCCGCGTGCAGGCGCCCGTCGGCCAGCGCGATGAGCTGGTCGGCGTACCGGGCGGCGAGGTTCAGGTCGTGCAGCACCATCACGACCGTCGTGCCGCGCGCGCGGTTGAGGTCGGTGAGCAGGTCGAGGACCTCCACCTGGTGGCTCACGTCGAGGAACGTGGTCGGCTCGTCGAGCAGCAGCAGGTCGGTGCGCTGGGCGAGGGCCATGGCGATCCAGACGCGCTGCCGCTGCCCGCCCGACAGCTCGTCGACGGCGCGGTCGGCGAGCCCGGCGGTGTCGGTCGCCTCCAGCGCCTCCGCGACGGCCAGGTCGTCCTCCCGGCTCCACCGCGACAGGAGGCCCTGGTGCGGGTGGCGGCCGCGCCCGACGAGGTCGGACACCGTGATGCCCTCGGGCGCGACGGGCGACTGCGGGAGGAGGCCGAGCGTGCGGGCGAGCTCCTTCGCGGGGATGCGGTGCACGTCGCGCCCGTCGAGGACCACGCGCCCCTCCCGCGGCGCGAGGAGCCGGGACATCGACCGCAGGAGGGTCGACTTCCCGCAGGCGTTGGCGCCCACGATGGCGGTGACGCGGCCGGGCGGCACGACGAGGTCGAGGGACCGGATCACGGTGCGGTCGCCGTAGCCGAGGGCGAGCCCCTCGACGGACAGCGAGTGGGTGGTGGTCACAGGGCGGCTCCTCGGCGGTTGCTGCGGACGATGAGGTACACGAGGTAGGGCGCCCCGAGGATCCCCGTGACGACCCCCACGGGCAGGCGGATCCCGAGGGCGTGCTGCCCGAGGACGTCGCCCACGACGACGAGGAGCGCCCCCACGAGCGCCGAGGGCACGAGCAGCGACCCGCCCGGCCCGACGATGCGCGCGGCGATGGGGCCGGACAGGAACGCGACGAACGCGATGGGGCCGGTCGCGGCGGTCGCGAAGGCGATGAGCCCCACGGCGGCGACGATCACGACGAGCCGCGTGCGGTCGACGCCGACGCCGAGGGCGGCAGCCGTGTCGTCGCCGAGGCGCGTCGCGTCGAGGGCGCGGGAGCGGCTGAGCAGCACGGGCCCGAGCACCGCGAGCGCGAGCAGCACGGGGAGCGCGTCGCCCCAGCCGACGCCGTTGAGGCTGCCGGTGAGCCAGCGCATGGCCGCCTGCAGGTCGCCGTCGGCGGCGGTGGAGAGCACGTACGTGGTGGCGCTGTCGAGCATCGCCGCCACGCCGATCCCGATGAGGATGAGCCGCGTGCCGGCGACGCCGCCGCGGTAGGCGAGCGCGTAGACGAGGAGCGCGACCGCGAGGCCCGCGACGATCGCGAGCACCGAGGTGGCGGTCCGCCCGAGCGACAGCGTCACGATGGCGAAGGCCGCCGCCGCGCTCGCGCCGGAGCTGATCCCGATGATGTCGGGGCTCGCGAGCGGGTTCCGCAGCATGGTCTGGAACGCGACGCCGGAGAGCCCGAAGCACATGCCGACGAGCACGGCGAGGGCGGTCCGGGGCAGCCGCAGCCGGCCGACGGTGAAGGTCGCGCCCGGCACGTCCTGGCCGAGGGCGACGCGGACCACGTCGTCGAGCGGGTGGAAGGTGTTCCCCACCATCAGGGAGAGGAGCGCGACGGCGGCGATGAGCACGGCGAGCACCGCCACCACGACCCGGCGGCGGAGCGACCTGCGGCGGCGGCCGAGCGCGACGGCGTCGGCGGTGCGGGTCACGCGGGCGCGGTCCTCGAGGGCGGCGGTCACAGCGCCCGCACCCTCTGCCGGCGGACGATGTGGATGAAGAACGGCGCGCCGACCAGCGCCGTGATGATGCCGACGTCGAGCTCCGCGGGCCGCGCGACGATGCGCCCGAGCACGTCGGCGGCGGTGAGGAGGGCGGCCCCGAGCAGCGCGGAGAAGGGGATCAGCCAGCGGTGGTCGACGCCCACCAGCAGACGGCTGGCGTGCGGCACGACGAGGCCGACGAACCCGATGGGGCCCGCGATCGCCGTCGCCGCGCCGCAGAGGACCACCGCGCCCGCCGCGGCGAGGCCCCGCGCCAGCGCGACCCGCTCCCCGAGGCCGGCGGCCAGCTCGTCGCCGAGCGCGAGCGAGTTCAGGGAGCGCGCGGACAGGAGGCACGCGAGGACGCCGACGACGAGGAACGGCACGACCTGCTGCATGCTCGCGAACGTCGCGCCGCCGACCCCGCCGATCTGCCAGGAGCGCACGCCGCCCGCGATGTCGTTGCGCGGCAGCACGACGGCGGTCACGAAGGATGCGAGCGCGGCGGAGGTGGCGGCGCCCGCGAGGGCGAGCTTCAGCGGCGTCGCGCCGTCCCGTCCGAGGGAGCCGACCGTGTAGACGAAGACCGCGGTGACGGCGGCGCCGCCGATCGCGACCCAGATGAAGCCCGTCGGGGTGCTCAGGCCGAAGAACGCGATGCCGGTGACGACCGCGAGGGCCGCCCCCGTGTTGACGCCGAGGATCCCGGGGTCGGCCAGCGGGTTCCGCGTCACGCCCTGCATGACCGCGCCGGAGAGCCCCAGGGCGGCGCCCACCGCCACCGCGAGCACGGTGCGGGGGATGCGCGTGGCGACCGAGGCGGGCCCGAAGCCCTCCACGGAGCCGGAGAGCGCGGCGACGATGTCGGACCAGCCGATGTCGCGGGATCCGATCACCACGGACGCGAGCATCAGCGCGGCCAGCACGAGCGCGGTCCCGATCAGCGCGAGCGCGCGCCGGCGCCCCGGGCGTCGTCGGAGGACGACGCCCGGGGCGCGGACGGCCGGATCGGCCGCGGTGGTCCCGGGGGTCACGCCGCCCGGGCGGCGGCGTCGGCGATGAGGGAGAGGTAGTCGTCGAGGACGTACGAGATCGACAGCGGGGTCGGGTTCGCGGCGGTCCCCAGCGGGGTGGTGCCCGGCAGCAGCACGATCGCGTCGTTCGCGACCGCGGGGATCTGGGACAGCAGCGGGTCGCCCTCGAGCGTGGCGACGAGCTCCTCGTCGCCGTAGGTGACGATCACGTCGACGTCGCGGAAGGCGTCGGCCTGCTCCGCGCTCGTGGTGAGCGAGTACTTCTCGGTCGAGGACGACGCCTCCGCGATGCTCGCCGGCGTCTCGAGGCCGATGTCCTCGAAGAACATCGCGCGGGTGTCGTGGGTCGTGTAGAAGCTGACCTCGCTGAGGTCGGCGGAGTCCACGTGCGTGAGGAACATGGCAGAGGTGCCGGTGAGGGCCTCGAAGCCGGAGACGGTCTCGTCGATCTCGGCCTCCAGGTCGGCGACGAGCTGCTCGCCCTCCGCCGCCATGCCCATCGCCTGGCTGTTCACCTCGATCATCTCGCGCCAGGGGGTGCCCCAGGCGGTCTCGGGGTACGCGACGACGGGCGCGATCTCGCTGAGCGTGTCGTAGTCCTCCTGCGTGAGGCCGGAGTAGGCGGCGAGGATCACGTCGGGCTGCGTGTCCGCGACGGCCTCGAAGTCGATGCCGTCGGTCTCGTCGAACAGCACGGGCGTCTCCGCGCCGAGCTCGGTCAGCTTCTCCTCCACCCAGGGGAGCACGCCGTCGCCGTCGTCGTCGCCGAAGTTCGCGGCGGCCATCCCGACGGGCACCACGCCGAGGGCCAGCGGCACCTCGTGGTTCGCCCAGTTCACCGTGGCGACGCGCTCGGGCTGCGCCTCGATGGTCGTGGTGCCGAGCGCGTGCTCGATGGTGATCGGCGTGAAGCCGGAGTCGGCGGACGGCTCGGCGCCGGCGTCGGACGCGGGCGGGGTGGAGCAGCCGGCGAGGCCGAGGGCGAGGAGCGCGGCGGCGGAGGTCGCGGCCAGGCGTGCGGTGCGGGACATGCGTGCCTTTCGGTGGGGGTGCCCGGTGCCGTGGGCGCGACGGATCGACCCGACGGGCGGGTCCGAGCGTCGCGGGCAGGGCGGCGCCGCATCGCCGTGCTGTCGGCGAGGCGGCCGTGCCGCCCTCGCACGGCAGGCGGATCGTCCGGGACGATCCGTAAGGGTTGCCTAACCTTACCAGCGTGAAGGTTTTCGAAGTCAAGCCGGGCGGGGGCGGCAGCGCGTGCGACGGACCAGACTCGCGACCATGACCACCGCTCCCGAGCCCGGCCCCGCGACCGCCCCCGCCCTCACCGACGCCCAGCTCACCGCCCGCGACCACATGCCGGGCCTCGTGCACCACATCGTGCTCTTCCGCCTCCGCGACGACGCGGCGCCCGAGGACCGCGAGGAGGTGGAGCGCCGGTTCCGGGCGCTCGCCGACTCGCCGCACCCGGACGGCTCGGGCCCGTACATCCGCTCCCTGCACGCGGGACGGCAGTCGAGCCCCGAGGGCGTCGGCCGCGGCTTCGAGCTGGGGTTCGTGCTGACCTTCGCGTCGGAGGGGGACCGGAACCTGTACCTCGGGGAGCCGCTGATCCGGGATCCCGCCCGCATCGACGCCGCGCACGCGGCCTTCAAGCACTTCGTCGGGCCGCTGCTGGCGCCGGACCCGCACGGGGTGCTGGTCCTCGACTTCACGGAGCCGGCGCCGGCGCCGGAGCCGGAGCCGGAGGGGGAGCCGGCGCCGGCGGCCTCGGCCGACGGGCCCGCGGGGGCGTCCGCGGCCTGATCCCGCGCCCCAGTAGCGGGCCGGGGCGCCGTCGCGGTCGCACGCTGAGCGCCTCGCGGCCAGCATGGGTGGGGACGCCCGCCCACGATCCGCCGACGAGAC
>NZ_JAVCVL010000196.1:0-4983 GCF_032917815.1 Clavibacter sp. MX14-G9D
GACGCATGCGACGCATGCGACGCATGCGACGCATGCGACGCATGCGACGGCGGAGGGGCCGCGGACCGGATGGTCCGCGGCCCCTCCGCCGTCCCAGGTGCCGGCGCGTCGTCAGTCGCGCTGCAGGCGCGGGTCGTACCCGGCCTCGCGCAGGCGCTGGACGACCTCGGCGGTGTGCTCCGGGCCCCGGGTCTCGACGCTCACCTCGAGCTCGACCTCGCTGATCTGCAGTCCCTGGCCGTGCCGCGTGTGCAGCACCTCGACCACGTTGGCGTTCGCCTCGGAGATGATCTGCGAGGTGCGCGCGAGCTGGCCGGGGCGGTCGGGCAGCATGATCCGCAGCTTCACGTAGCGGTCGGACGCGGCGAGGCCCCGGCTGATGACGCGCTCCATCATGAGCGGATCGATGTTGCCCCCGGAGAGGATGACGACCGTGCGGCCGGCGTCCCGCACGAGGCCCGCGAGGATCGCCGCGACGCCCACGGCGCCGGCCGGCTCCACCACGAGCTTCGCGCGCTCCAGGAGGAGGAGCAGGGCTCGCGCCGTGTCGTCGTCCTCCACCGTGACCACCTCGTCCACGCTGTCGCGGATGATGTCGAAGTTCAGCAGGCCCGGCTTCGCGACCGCGATGCCGTCGGCGATGGTGGGCGTGATCTCGATCTCGGTCGCGCGGCCCGCGGCGAGCGAGGGCGGGTACGCGGCGGCGTTCCGGGCCTGCACGCCGACGACGCGGATCGTCCGGCCCTCCTGCGCGGCGCGGAGCTTCAGCGCGGTCGCGACGCCCGAGATGAGCCCGCCGCCGCCGATGGGGACGACGACCGTCTCGACGTCGGGCGTCTGGTCGAGGATCTCGAGGCCGAGCGTGGCCTGGCCCGTGATGACGTCCTCGTGGTCGAAGGGCGGGATGAGCACCGCGCCGGTCTGCGCCGCGAACTCCGCGGCGGCCAGCAGCGGCTCCGCGACCGTGTGGCCGCGCAGGATGACCTCCGCGCCGTACTGCCGGGTGGCCTGGAGCTTCGGCAGCGCGACGCCCGTGGGCATGAAGATCGTCGCGCGGATCCCGAGCTCGCGCGCCGCGAAGGCGACGCCCTGCGCGTGGTTGCCCGCGGAGGCGGCGACCACGCCCCGCGCCTTCTCCTCGTCGGTGAGCCGCGAGATGCGGTTGTAGGCGCCGCGGATCTTGTACGACCCGGTGCGCTGCAGGTTCTCGCACTTGAGGTGCACGGGGCTGCCGAGGATCTCCGCGAGGAAGCGCGAGGACTCCATCGGCGTCACGTCGGCCACGCGGCCGACGACCTGGCGGGCCTCCTCGATGCGGGCGAGCGTGGGCGCGGATCCGCGCGGCAGCTCCCCGGCGAGGGCGGCGGCGTCCTCCCCCAGCTGGCTCGGATCGAGCTCGTCGCCGACGGCGCGCAGGAGCGGCGGGTCGGCGTGCGCGGCGGGGGCGGTGGCGGCGTCGGTCATGGGGTGCGCTTCCTGGGGCGGGGACGGCGGGTGGCGTGCGAGGCGTCGGCGGGGACGGCGGGAGGCGGGGGCTCGGGCTGCCCGCGCCAGGCTCCGCTCGCCACGTGCTTGACCATGGAGTTGACGGTGGCGACGAGCGGCACGGCGAAGAACGTGCCCGCGATGCCGCCGACCATCCCGCCGGCTGCGACCGACAAGACCACGGCGAGCGGGTGCACCTTCACGACCGAGCCCATGATGAGCGGCTGGAGGACGTGCCCCTCCACCTGCTGCACGATGAGCACGATCGCGATCATGATGAGCGCCTGCGTGAGCCCGTTGTAGACGAGCGCGACGAACACGGCGAGCGTGCCCGTGACGACGGCGCCGACGATGGGGATGAAGGACCCGAGGAACACCAGCACGCCGATGGGGATGGCCAGCGGCACCCCGATGATGGCGGCGCCGCCCGCGATGCCGACCGCGTCGATGAGGGCGACGAGCACCTGCACCTTCACGAAGTTCTGCAGCGTGGTCCAGCCCGCCCGGCCGGCGCCGTCGACGGCGGGCCGCGCCAGCCGCGGGAACAGGCGGACGACCCAGCGCCACATGCCCGCGCCGTCGATGAGGATGAACAGGGTCGAGAACAGCACCAGCAGGACGCCCGCGAGCACGTGCCCGAGCGAGGAGGTGACGGACAGCGCGCCGCTCAGCAGCACGCCCGCGTCGCGCTGCACCGCGTCGACCGCCTGGGTGTACGCGTCGTTCAGCTGCGCCTCGGAGAGCTGCAGCGGGCCGTCGGTGAGGAAGCCGCGGACGTCCGCGTAGCGCGTGAGCGTCTGCGCCCGGATGGAGTCGTACTGGCCGATGATCTGCGTCGTCACGAGGTAGACGAGCGCCGCCACCGCGACGATGACGCCGATCTCGGAGATCGCGACCGCGAGCCACTTGGGCACGTGGTGGCGCTGCATCCACGACGAGATGGGCACGAGGAGCGCCGCGAGGACGATGGCGAGCAGCAGCGGGATCACGACGTACTCGAGCTGGATCACGAGCCAGCCCACGACCCCCAGCACGCCGAGGATGAGGAGCAGGCGCCACGCCCACGCGCCCGCGATGACCATGCCCGGCGGCACGGTCTCCGCGACCGTGCGCGCGACCGGCTGGACGCTGTCGATGTCGGGATCGGCGCGGCGCTCGACCGCGCGGGCGTCCGCCGCGGCGCGGGCGCGGGATCGCTGGCCGAAGATCATGCTGGGAGTCTAGGACGGGCCTCCCGTGAGCCGGTGCCGGGCGGATGCGCGGCCCGGCCGGCCGGATCCCCGTCGGGGGCCGCGGGTAGCGTCGGGGCATGGTCGACACCGTCTCCCCCGCCCTCGCCCGACGCGTCGCGCTGGCGGCGCAGGGGCTCGGCCGGCCGTACGCCTCCCCCGCCGGCACGCGCCGTCTCGCCGCGGAGATCCGCCGGCTGGGTCTGCTGCAGATCGACTCCGTCAACGTCTTCGAGCGCAGCCACCACCTCCCCGTGCTCGCCCGCGTCGGCCCCTACGACCGCGCCGCGCTCGACCGCATGCTGTTCGGCGGCGGCGGCCCGTACACCGAGTA
This sequence comes from Clavibacter sp. MX14-G9D, assembly GCF_032917815.1. Taxonomy (NCBI): domain Bacteria; kingdom Bacillati; phylum Actinomycetota; class Actinomycetes; order Micrococcales; family Microbacteriaceae; genus Clavibacter; species Clavibacter sp. MX14-G9D. The sequence goes on from NZ_JAVCVL010000196.1 coordinate 3,049, forward strand.
CTGGGCGCACCAGGCGGCCGTGCTGCCCGTGGACGACCTTCCCCTGTTCCGCTGGCGGATGGACGCGGAGCGCGCCCGCCGCACACGCCCGGGCTCCTGGGCGCTGGAGCACGCGCCCCTCATCCGGGAGCTGCGCGCCGAGCTCGCGCGCACCGGCCCCGTGCCCGCGAGCGCCGTCGAGCACGAGGCGAACGTCCGCACGGGTCCGTGGTGGGGGTGGTCGGACGTGAAGCGGGCGCTGGAGGCGATGTTCGCGTGGGGCGAGATCGCGAGCGCCGGCCGCCGCGGGTTCGAGCGCGTCTACGGGCTCGCGGAGGACGTGCTGCCCGCGGCCGTCCTCGCGCGCGACGTGCCCGAGGATGATGCCGTGCGGGAGCTCGTCCGCCGGTCCGCCGTCGCGCACGGGATCGGCACGGCCGCCGACCTCGGCGACTACCACCGCCTGTCCCGCGCCGCGACCGACCGCGCGCTCCGCGACCTCGCCGACGCGGGCGAGGTGCTGCCGGTGACCGTGCCCGGGTGGGAGGGGCGCGGGCGGCCGCTGCCCGTGTGGCTGCACCGGGACGCGCGCCTGCCGCGGCGGATCCGCGGGGAGGCGCTCCTGTCGCCCTTCGACCCCGTCGTCTGGTTCCGGGAGCGGGCGCTGCGGGTCTTCGACCTGCACTACCGGATCGAGATCTACACGCCGGCCGCGCGGCGCTTGCACGGCTACTACGTGCTGCCCGTGCTGGTGGACGACGAGATCGTCGCCCGGGTCGACCTCAAGAGCGACCGGCAGGCGGGCGTGCTGCGGGTGCAGGCGTCGTGGGTCGAGGCCGGGCACGACCCGACCGTCGTGGCCGGGCGCATCGCGCCGCTGCTCGAGCGCGCGGCGGAGTGGCAGGGGCTCGGGTCGGTCGGCGTGGTGGAGCGGGGCACGCTCGCGGCGGCGCTGCGCGCGCACCTGCCCGAGGTGACGGCGACGGATCCGGAGCCCGCCGGGGACGCGCCAGGATGAGCGGCGAGGACGCCGCGACCGCCGGGCGCCGCTCGGCCGGAGCCCGCTAGAACTGCACGCGCGGCGGCTCGGCGATGGACGCGAGGCTCGAGACCTCGTAGAAGTCCCGCTCGCCGAAGCCGAGCCCGCGCACGAAGAGCGTGTTCGGGAACTGCGTGATCTTGGTGTTCAGCTCGCGGACGCCGCCGTTGTAGAACCGGCGCGAGGCCTGGATGCGGTCCTCGGTGTCCACCAGCTCGCCCTGCAGCTGCAGGAACGTCTGGCTCGTCTGGAGCTGCGGGTACGCCTCGGCGACCGCGAACAGGGACTTCATGGCGCCCTGCAGGTGCTCCTCGGCGGCGCTGGCCTCGGCCGGGTTCGCGGCGCTGATCGTCTCGGTGCGCGCGGAGGCCACGGACTCGAAGACGCGCTGCTCGTGGTTGGCGTAGCCCTTGACCGACTCGATGATGGTCGGCAGCAGGTCCGCCCGCCTCTTCAGCTGCACCGTGATGTCGCTCCACGCCTCGTCCACGCGGACGTTCAGGGTGACGAGGGCGTTGTAGGTCGCCCAGAGGTAGATGCCGACGAGCACTGCCAGGAGCACGACGACTCCGAGCGCGATCCACAATTCCATGGTGAGGATCCTACGCGCGGCCCTGGGGAGGACCCGGTGATGGGGGCCCCGCGCACCCCTATTGGGGGCGTCCCGCGGCCCTCGACGCCGCCGTCGCCCGCCTCAGCCGCGCTCGCGCAGGGTGTCGCGGAGGAAGCGGTACGACGTCCGCGGCGTGCGGTCGGCCGTGCGCGGGTCCACGTGCACCAGCCCGCGGGGCGCCCGGCGTCCCGCCTCCCACTCGAACCCGTCGAGCAGGCTGCCCGCCACCACCGCCTCCAGCCGCACGCCCTCCGCCGGCCCGCCCGGCGCGACGGCGGCGAGCGCCTGCACGAGGTGGTCGGCG